>JBGCDX010000139.1:0-5553 GCA_045105815.1 Gammaproteobacteria bacterium | reverse complement strand
TAACACGCTTAAGCGTTCCTGATATTTCCTCATTTTGATTCATACATAAGTAAGGCAAACCTAATTCTTCAAGCCAAGCAGAACCACTCTCTTCACCTTTTAACATAGCAATAGTAGATGAAGTGCCTGCAACTACACATTGTTCAGCAACTACACTAGTACTAGCTAAGCTATTTACTGGCCAACCTGTCTGAGGATTTAATATATGTGCATAACGAATACCATCTACCAACATGAAACGCTCGTAATCACCGCTACTTGCTAACCCACCTTTTGATAACAATACGAAGGACATCGGTATATTAGGATTTCGTGGATGACGAATGCCCACTTTCCAAGGGCTGCCATCCGGATGTGGGCCAATAACACATATGTCACCGCCAAGATTTACTAACCCACCTTTTATGCCTACATGACGACAAAAATTTGCTGCAACATCAGCTGCATATTCTTTTACATAGCCGCCAAAATCCAGCTCCATCCCTGCTAACGGCAAACATAGTAAAGGCATACTCCATCGTAATTTGTCCCACCCTATTAGCGGCAATAAGAGATCTAGGTCTTGTTGATCCGGTACCTTGTTTGACCGAAAATCCCATGCTTTACGCAAAATACCAGATGTAATATCAAACAAACCTGCACTTTGCGCATACCCTACATGAGCATAATTAAGTAGTAATGCGGTTTCATTATCCACTTCAATTCCAGTTTCATTTCCTGCACTGTTATTTATATTTGAAGTGACACTATCTTCACGGTAACGAGAATATTTTTTTTCTAAGCGGTGAACTTCTGCAATGGCATCATTTGCTACCAAGTGTGCAGTAGTTTTATGTTCGGCATAAAGACGAAGTTCGCAAGGCGAACCCATGGCTTTAAAAGGAAAGTTGAAGAGCTCCAAACTGGAAACTCCAGTAATCTAAAGATAGTAAAGTTTACTAAATTTTATAGTGAAACAGGATAATTAAAAACTATAATCCATACCAAACGTGAATTGTGTGTAATCAAGTAAAGCTGGATTTTCAACATCAACACTTTGTATAGAATATGACTTATCACTAATATACCGTTCCGCTCCAAGCTTAACAGTCCAATCACCAATGGTTTCAGACAATCCTAGCCGAAATGAAATGGCTCCATACGGTGATAAACGATAATCACTTGAATATTCACCATCCGCACGTGCCTCAGTATAAAACGGCTCATAAAAATCAGCCTGTGTTTGGGTGTAATACCGAATTGATGTATCAAATGCCCAACCACTCTCCGTTACTTTATGTAGACCAAGGTCTAAAGTATGCGATCGAACATTCCAATCATCATAGTAAAAACGATAATCCACATGGAATGCTGCAGCAAATAATTCTGAATATCTACGTAAACGCGTTGACCAAGTGTATTGGATACGGTCATCAGGGCGACTGTCTGGTAAGTTTCCAGTTGGAAGAAAAACCTGTTTATAAGGATCAGACAAATAGCCGTCAAAAATAGAGACGCCTACTGTAGATTGAATAATAGTATGCTTATTAATTACCTGATTGATGGTGCCAAAAAAAGAGTAATTCTCTTTGTCTTCATTGTTAACACGTACTACACCTGCTTCCTGAGTAGGATCAATCTCATCAAAAGATACCGATACACCACCACTAACTGATGTAGCCTTATTTGGGAATTCATAGTCAACTTGCACTCCCCCAAACACAGCGGTGTAATCTTTTTCCTTTGAGTAACCTATGCTCGGTGAGACGGTATATTTTTCACCAAAATATTGTGCACCCACACGATAGTCATAACGAGTATCGTCAATCGTTGCACCACTCATTACCACTAAAGGATCACCATTTGCATCGGGTCGAACAAACCAAGGTGACGAGCCGCTCATGTCATCATAGGTAAAGCTGGTTGTTACTTGAAATTTATCATTAACCGGGTATAAAAATTGAACTTGTAAAACATCAATTTCGTAACGATCACGATCTCCAGCATTGGGATCAGCGTCGCCACTTGGAATGGAATCTTCATCATAGCGAGTTAACTGCAAAGAAAGTTTTGGCTCATTAGCCGCAACTGCTGCACTTACTGTTGAACTAATACCTGGTAGCGCCATGGCTGCAGTTGTTAATGCAGCTAGCGCTGGGCTGATACCGTTATTTTTTTTACTCATTAATGATATATCTAAATTTGTTAGTAAAGAAAAGCAGTTGCTTTAATTGCAGCCGCAACCACCGCCGCCAGCGCCGTATCCACCTGAAGATCCTTCTTTACTAAAGTAGACGTGTTCTTGTAGCTGACCCATTAGAGGATCAGGCTCCCATGCCATCTCAGGCTTAGCTAAAATACCTCTTTCCCAAGGATTTACAGAACTGCAGGAAAACGCAAATAAACACAATGTAGTTACTAAAAGTCCTCGTAGGAGTGATTTCATAAATTTAAATGCTTCAATTAACAAATATTTAATTATTTTAAACTTAAATTATTATTCTGCAATCAACTTTTCGATTTCAACTTTAAGCTTTGCTATATCGCCTTCTTTAAAAGCAGCATGTACATACTTCACCACGCCATTTTTATCGATCAAGTATGAAGTAGGCATCGCTTTTACCCCAAATACTCCAGGCAAAACACCTTTAGGATCTTTAGCAATAGGAAAAGCTACGGGATGTTTAGACAAGAATTTTTTAGCATCATCTGTGTTTTCATCAACATTAATCGCTACAATTTCAAAGTCAGTAGTGCCAATTTCTCTTCGCAATTGATCATATAAAGGAAATGATTTAAGGCATGGTGGGCACCAAGAAGCCCAAAAATCGATTAATACAACTTTGCCACGATATTCGTCAACAGTAACATTATCATTACCATCAATTGAGCGAGCTTTAAATGAAGGCACCGTATCGCCAACCGAAATTGCGGATACGCTAAATGGCAGAAATATAAAAACCATTAGTATTAATTTGCTTAGGAACCGTGAACTCATATTTATACCTCTATGTTTAAATAAATAAATCATCATTATTTGATTAATTTATTTTTAATTCGTTTAATTTCTGCTCAATCTTTCCGATAACTATGTGAAGTACTGCGCATTAAAAAATTAGCTTATCAATGAATTATTAAGTATTGATTCATATAAATAACCTGATAACGCACTGAATGGGTTTAAATTTCGGACTAAGCAGATATATTTTGATGCCCTATTTAGAAAAGCTCAAACTTTAGATAACGATTAATTACCAACTCCAGTGGTTAATCATTGCTATCGAAACTATACAAGCTGAGGTGGGCCGAGAAGTGCCATTAGTCCGGAAAATTATGCACCTTATCACTGAAAATAATTTCAGCGCATAACCTAAATATCCTGCACATGAATGCATACATGTGCAGGGTCTAAACTTTTGCTATTGAAAACTTCTAAACGACAGTTAACTGCTTGAAGCAATCGCCTGATCAAGATCTGCGATGATATCTGCTGCATCTTCTAGACCGATAGATAAACGCACTACATCAGGTCCTGCGCCAGCTGAAATTTGTTGTGCTTCTGTAAGTTGGCGATGTGTTGTAGAGGCGGGATGGATAATCAAAGAGCGTGTATCGCCAATGTTTGCAAGATGCGAAAGTAGTTCGCATTTACTTACAATCCCTAAACCCATGTCGTAGCCGCCTTTTACGCCAAAGGTAAATACTGCGCCTGCACCATCTGGGCAATATTTATTAGCTAAAGTATGAAACTCACTATCCGGCAGACCGGCATAAGATACCCAAGTAACTTGAGAATTGCCTTGTAACCACTTCGCAACTTCAAGAGCATTATCAGCATGCTTTTTCATACGCAATGGTAACGTTTCAGCGCCTGTAATTGATAAGTATGCATTCATAGGTGCCATAGTAGGACCCAAATCACGCAAACCTACCGCAATACAGAAAACGGCGTACGCCATATTGCCAAAAGTTTCATGGAAATTTAGACCTTGGTAAGCCTCACATTTTGTTGTCAGACCCGGAAATTTATCATTTTGTGACCAGTCAAAATTACCGCTATCTACAACAACACCTCCCATGGCATTACCGTGACCAGAAATAAACTTCGTCGTTGAATGCACGACAATATCTGCACCAAATTCAATCGGTCTACATAATGCGGGTGATGGCAATGTATTATCAACAATCAATGGTATACCTGATTCGTGTGCAATATTTGCAATCTTTTCGACATCACAAACCACCCCACCCGGATTAGCTAAACTCTCAATAAATACTGCTTTGGTTTTCTCATTAATTGCTTTACGGAAATTTTCAGGATCAGTGGGATCAACAAAATTTACTTTCCAGCCAAATTTTTTAAAACTATGACCAAATTGAGTGATTGATCCGCCATAGAGTTTATTAGAAGCCACAAACTCATCACCGCTATTCATTAGAGCAAATAACGCAAGCAGCTGTGCAGAATGACCCGAAGCAGTACAAACAGCTGCTACCCCACCTTCAAGGCTTGCGATTCTATCTTGCAGGACACTCGTCGTCGGATTGGTTAAGCGCGAGTAGATAAAACCAAATTCTTCTAAACCAAATAACCTTGCCGCGTGATCAGCATCTTTAAAAACAAAAGCTGTAGATTGGTGAATGGCGGTACCGCGCGCACCGGTAGTTGGATCAGGCGCAGCCCCTGCATGAATGGCGCGTGTTGAAAATCCTTGCTCTTGCTTATTACTCACAGTTTCTCCTTAAAGAAATTTTTTGAATATTAGTAGTCGATATTAGTAAATTTTTTGACAAGCCATCTACTATTCCATAACTTGCTCAATACATTTCGTTCTGATTCAGCGAATCGAATTGTAGGCACATAGATACATTTTGACCAATTCTTACACGGCGAACTGATAAATAGAAATGTATATTATTACCGGATGCCAAAAAATTGTTATTAGGTCCACTCTTGGCAAAATATAGCTTTATGATACTTAGACTATTGTGCAGCATTAGCCCTAAATAATATATGGTATTAAGCTCATTGCCTAATGGTTAACATTGTCAATATTACAAGATTTGTTCAAATGCTGTAATTTAGTATTCAAAGATCCCTTGGTAATTTAGCTAGTTAATATATTATTAGCTTTTTAAAAGAATGCACCAATATACAGACACATGAGTACTGTTGTCCCAGATAATGAAACACAAACTAAAGCGCCTGCTTCAGAATTGAGTGCGCCTAAAACCATTCTAAAAAGTACTTATTCATCCGTTATTACAGCGCTACAAGACGATAGCAAAATCATCCTAATAACAGGCAGCTCTAATAAAGGAAAAACAGCATTACTGCATACAATAAATAAAAATATTGCCGCAGATAATCGTATTATCACGCTATCGGGCAAAGACTTACCTTCTTTAGATAAATCTAAAAATAGCAGTAGTACTGAATTAAATAATATGAAGGACTTTATATTTGAGTCCACTGATTTAGAAGAAAAGTTAGTCGTTATTCTAGATGATGCACACTGCTTACCCATTAGTTTTTTATCTGGACTAATAGAAGGCATTAAGAATTCAGAACAG
>JBGCDX010000138.1:0-33981 GCA_045105815.1 Gammaproteobacteria bacterium | reverse complement strand
TTACCTGCTCCAGGTGACAACACTTGCGCATCATCAGGGAAATGCTGTGATAACGAAACTGCCGATTGCAGACTATTGCCACTAAATACTTCTTGGAACCCAACAATGTCTGCTTGGCTACGATCTAGAGTTTGAGCAATCCATTTTATTTTTCGCTCATGCTCGTCTTCAGTATGGGGCGGCAGATCATAATAACGCACACCAGGACGCACAAGATTAAGTAGATTAAACGAAGCAACACGGAAGTTCATATTTAACTCAAGCACTATGCACAAAAAATATAATTAATTTCTGCGTTTAGTGTGTTTGCATAACCTCGCCTTTTCGATGCAAAAAGATCGCACAAGCAACACGAAGAAAAGACGTGAAATTACTTACGTCCTTATGTGTCTCTAATATTTCACCGTACAAAACATTAATAAATTGTGGCACAGTTTGATCTTCTTCCTCTGCCATTTGATCAAGTATTTCCCAAAATTCTTTCTCTAACCGAATACTGGTAACACAACCTTGAATACGAATTGAGCGACAATCACTTTCGTAACGGTCTTGAGGAGTTCCTGTATAAACATTACACATATAACACGAACCTTATAAAATTAATGGTTTATTTATCGTTCTTATGCTTATTTATAGTGCAACTATTATATATGCACAAGTAGTATTCACTTACTACCTGATATTTCATTAGGTTTTTATACTTGATCATCAGCAAAGAGGATAAACATGGCGAAGGTAATTCATTCAATGATTCGTGTACTTGATGTAACACGCTCAAAAGAATTTTATGAGAAGGCATTTGGTTTAAAAGAGAAACGTTATCTCGATTTTGATGATTTCTCCTTAGTTTACTTAGGCAATGACGAAAATGACTTTGAAATTGAACTCACCCTTAATAAAGATCAAAAAGATGCCTACACACACGGTAATGGTTACGGGCATATCGCAGTCTGTGTAGATGACTTAGATTCAGAACATGCACGTATTAAATCTCTCGGCTATGAACCTCAAGATGTTGTTTCATTTAGCCCGGGTGGGAAATTATTAGCAAAATTTTTCTTCATTAAAGATCCTGATGGATATGAGATCGAAGTATTACAAAGGCATGGAGCATATACGTAAAACCTAAAAAAACGCCTCAATAATTAAAAAAAAAACATGAGGCATACCGGAGGAGGTAACTATGTTAGACCTTGATCTAACACGTCGCGATTTTTTAAAAACCAGCGGCACTGTACTAATGGGAACATTAGCTACCAGCACGGGTGTACTCGGCTTATTAGCACCCAGCCAAACCTGGGCTTTAGAGTTAACCAAGCTTGATAAAGCGACGGGACAAACACTCTTACAAGCCACGCGACATATTTTCCCGCATGCAACTTTAGACGATGCTGTTTACGCATTGGTGGTTAAAGACCTAGATGCTGCCGCTGCAGGCGATGATGCCGTAGCAAAACTATTAACAGATGGTGCTGCAGAGCTAAACACAAATGCTGGTGGTGACTGGTTAGCTGCAGACAGCGATAAACAATTTTCTATAATTGAAAAAATGGCCGGCAATGATTTTTTTGAAAAAATTAAAGGCACTGCCGTAGTTTCTCTTTATAACAATGAGCTAGCCTGGGCGCATTTTGGTTATGAAGGCGATGCCTGGAAACAAGGCGGTTACCTCACTCGTGGCTTTGATGATTTAAATTGGCTACCCGATCCACCTGCTGATGCGAGTCCCGCTGCATTTTCAGCATCAAAATAATAAGGAGAAAACATCATGGCAAAATATGATTTAGATGATGATGGTGTAGTGGTAATTGTTGGGTCCGGTGCTGGCGGCGGCACACTAGCCAATGAGTTATGCCAAAAAGGCATTCAAGTAGTATTACTTGAAGCGGGTGGACATGAATCTAACGATAGCTTCGTAAATGATGAATGGGGTTCGTTTGGGCAAATCTCATGGCTGGATTCACGTAGCTCTTCTGGTAGCTGGCGGGTAGGCAAAGACTTTAATGGTTTACCGGCATGGATTTGCAAAACCGTAGGCGGCTCCACCACGCACTGGGCAGGTGCCAGTTTACGTATACAGGATCATGAGTTTAGAATTAAAACCGAATACGGAGACATTGAAGGAGCCAATCTTTTAGATTGGCCCATCACGCTAAAAGACCTTGAACCGTATTACGACAAGGCCGAAAACAAAATGGGCGTTACTCGAACTAACGGCATTCCAGGATTACCAGGTAACAATAATTTTAAAGTCATGCACGCAGGTGCCACAAAACTTGGCTATAAAAATTGTCACACTGGCAATATGGCAATCAACAGCAAGCCTCGCGATGGCCGAGCCTCTTGCTTACAACTTGGTTTTTGTTTTCAAGGCTGTAAGTCTGGCGCTAAATGGTCCACTTTAGTTGCGGAAATTCCAAAAGCGGAAGCCACCGGTAAATTAGATCTTCGTCCTAAGTCTCATGTACTGAAAATTGAACAAGATAAATCAGGCAAAGTAAGTGGCGTTGTGTATGCTGATGCAGACGGCAATCAACATATGCAAAAAGCACGTGCAGTTTGTGTTGCAGGCAACTCTATTGAAACCCCTCGACTATTATTAAATTCAGAAAACAGTCAAAGCTCAGATGGATTAGCCAACTCTTCAGGTCAAGTAGGTAAAAACTATATGCGGCACATGACGGGTTCTGTCTACGGAACCTTCGAGAAGCCTGTACACATGTGGCGCGGTACTACCATGGCAGGCATCATTACTGATGAGTCCATCAATGACCCTAAACGTGGTTTTGTTGGCGGTTATGAATTGGAAACTTTGGCTTTAGGGCTGCCCTTCATGGCTGCTTTTCTTGACCCAGGCTCGTGGGGTCATGATTTTACTAGAAAGATGGATGAGTACAGTCACATGGCGGGTATGTGGATAGTCGGTGAAGATATGCCACAAGAATCCAATGCGATTTCATTACATGCTGAAAATAAAGACCAGCACGGTATGCCTACACCAAATGTGCACTTTGATGATCATCCAAACGATATCGCCATGCGTGAGCATGCGTATAAACAAGGTTCTGCAGTTTATGATGCGGCGGGCGCTAAAGAGAACTACTTAGTCCCTCCTTATCCTTCCACACATAACCTTGGCACTTGTCGCATGAGTGCAAACGCTAATGATGGTGTGTGCAATGCACATGGTCAAACGCATGACATTGCAAATCTATTCATATCTGATGGCAGCCAATTCACTACGGGTGCTGCAGAAAACCCAACCTTAACCATTGTAACGCTAGCTATTCGACAAGCAGACTACATTGCAAAACAGATGAGCGAAAAAATGATATAGATCGATCTTAACCTCAACAAAAAAGCCTCCAAAATGGAGGCTTTTTTGTTGCATAAATTTTGATGGACGTTACTAATTAACCTTACTAACTGAATTATTCTCAATAGTATTTATACTAAATTTAAACTTTTATCATTTATTTCGATAGCCAGCATAAATAAAAATGCTAACTCTTCATGCTAATCACTTCCTTGTTACCTTAAATAACTTACTAAAAATACATATCTGAAAATATTTATGAGGCTCATACAAAAATATTATAAATAGGCACCCCCATATCATGCATAATAAACCTATGTAATTTATCTATACACATCCTAAATAATACTCATTAAACAAGGGCAATTAATAAAAATTTAACAGCAAACATAATTCAATAATTCTAAAAAGCTACTTACTAGGGGCAGAATATTTATGAAAACTAATTACTATCTTTCACCTACGTTAAAGAGCACTCAACAAATTTCAGAAGACCTGCATGAAGTAGGTATTAATGACTGGTTTATTCATGTCGTAAGTAAAAATGAAGCAGGCCTCAAAAAAGAACGGATTCATTCTAGTAATTATCTAGAAACATTAGATCTAGTTCGCAATAGTGCAATTGGAGCGCTCATCGGTTTCATCATGGGGGTTTTTGCGGCAGGCGCGTTAATGTATTTCAAGCCATTTGGGCCAAATATGCCTGAGTTTGTATACTTAATTGTAATCGGTCTATTTACTTTATTCGGCACCTGGGAAGGTGGACTAGCCGGTGTTGCTAATGAGAATAAAAAACTAGCCAAGTTTAATCATGATTTAGAACAAGGCAAATACCTAATTCTTATTTATGTTTGGAAAGGTCAAGAGCAAGCAGTGAAAGATGCGATGGCGAGAAAACATCCCGAGGCTGAACTCGTTGCGACTGATATTCAATATTTCAACCCATTCTCACCGCTAAATCGAATAGAAAGTTAATATAGCTTCAAGCAAGGCAACTGTTATTAAACATTATGGTAAAGTAAAGCTTTAAGGTTTTATGTAGGAATTACTTTCTTCGCTTCTTATAACAATATTTATAGTCTCCATTGGAATTGCCTAGGCACACGAAAATCTCAACTCGGCAATTTAATTAGGAACTTGCTCCTTGGTCTAGCAGTCATTTTTGCACTATTCAGTGCAGAAACCCATGCGCATGGTGGTGTTTTACTTGAGCAAGACGTCTGTATTTTAAAAATAGATTCCTATCAGGCACATTTCACTATATTCCAACCACAGATCAGCAAACATGAGCAATACTGTGAGGATATCCCTGCTATTGGCGAAAGTGTTTTTGTAATGGAGTATCTAGATGATGCTTTGCGTAATATGCAAATTGATTTTAGAATTATTAAAGACACACAGAAACTGGGCCGCTTCGCCAGACTAGAAGACGTTGAGAAAATTAAAGACATTCAACAACAAACTGTATTTTACCAACACCCTACAACTAACATTGATGGAGTTTACTTAGCACAATACGAATTTACTGAAAAAGGATATTACATAGGCATTGTAAGCGCCAAACACGCCAACCAAGATAAAGCATATACAGCTGTATTTCCCTTTCAAGCAGGTAGTAAAAACTGGGGCTACATACCAATGATAATAGCTTTAGCCATTGGCCTGCTCTTAATTTATTGGTTAATGAATAAAGGTTATTCACATAAGGAAATATTTAAATCATGAGGACATTAATAACTTTATTTTTATCATTTTTTTTATGTGTTCCAGCTCTTGCTGAAATTGATCTATCAACAGAAAGAGTTACTGACAATGGGTATTTCCATGCTAGCTACACAAGCAAGCTAGCACCCATTGAAATCAACACCCTACATGCATGGATTATTCATATTAAAGACAAAGAGGGTAATGACATCGCTAATGCTGAGGTTAGTGTAATTGGCGGCATGCCCGAACATAATCATGGACTTCCCACACAACCGCAGGTAACCAAAAATATTGGCAATGGGTGTTACTTACTTGAAGGTATGAAATTTCATATGCTTGGCTGGTGGACCATAACCCTATCCATTACAAATGATGACGTGAACGATACTGTAACTTTTAATCTTAAACTCTAACGTTAGCGATGCTGAAGCTACCACGCAATCTACTCTATGTGACAGTTATCATCACATGTGTATCTCTCCTTGCTTGGTGGAACAACCAATATAATAATATTCCTGATTGGTCAGCAGATGAAATTAAAATTTTAGAATCTCTATCAATTAATAAACTATTACCTCTACCAAGTGACATTAGTAATAACGTTGCAAATAACGCATTAGCTGCAGAATTTGGAAAACAATTGTTTTTTGATGAACGATTGAGCCATAACGCAAAGATCTCATGCGCAACCTGCCACGTCCCAGAAAAATTCTTCACTGACGGCTTAACCACCGCAGCTGGCGCACAAGCGGGCGTGCGGAATACTCCAACAATAGTGGGCACTGCTTACAGCCCATGGCAGTTCTGGGATGGCCGTAGCGACAGCCAATGGTCACAAGCATTATCTCCACTTGAAAATAGTATTGAGCACGCAGGAACTCGTACTCAATATGCACATCTTATTTATGCAGATAAAAGATACCGCACACAATATGAAAATTTATTTGGTGAGATGCCAAATATTTCAAACAAGAAACGTTTTCCAGTCCATGCTGCCCCTGTAGAAAATGTTAAATTTAATGACGCATGGACATCTATGCAGAGTGAAGATAAAAAAGCGATAACTATAATTTTTGTCAATCTTGCAAAATCGATTGCGGCGTATGAAAGATTACTACAACCTGCAGCTTCTAGATTTGATCAATATATTGAACAAGTAAAAAATAATAATTCTGGGGATCAGTATTTAAATAATCATGAAATTTCAGGTTTGAAATTATTTATTGGTAAAGCTCAATGCATACAATGTCACAATGGGCCATTATTAACTAATAATGAATTCCATAACACTGGCGTCCTTTCCGCACCACGCCAATTACCAAGCCTAGGTCGATCTAATGGAGCACGCATTGTGTTAGCAGATCCATTTAACTGCCAAGGCGAATTTAGTAATGCTCAAAATGGCCAATGTGGTAATTTACGGTTTATTAAAATAGGTGATGAATTAATTGCTGCACATAAAGTGCCCACACTGAGAAATGTAGCAGACACTGCACCGTATATGCATGCAGGTCAATTAGCGACTTTGGAGGAAGTTATAAATCATTACAATCAAGCGCCAGTGGCAATGGTTGGGCATAATGAAATCAAACCTCTCAAACTAAGTGGTAAAGAAAAAAAACAACTCCACCTGTTCTTGCTTAGTTTATCTGGTCCGCTCACAACAGACAAAAAGTGGCTAATAAACCCGCATATATAACTGTCTACAGCCAACCCTATTTCTTTAGAAATAGTAATACATGCAAAGCACTCTATCCTTTAAGGATATAACTAATTCGCCAGTTTCTTAAGATCAAACCCGTTATACTTGATATCTTAACTTAGGAGTTTAGGATTTTGAACGCAACCATTTCATCGGTTCGCACACAAGCAAGCGATTTATTTGAGATTAGCAAACCACGAATTGCACTATTAGTCTTGCTTACAACTTTTACTGGCATGTGGTTAGCTGGTGGTGGTTATGTGCCATTAGACTTAGTCATATACACACTTATCGGCACAGGATTAGCCTCTGCTTCAAGTGGTGCATTAAACAATTACGTAGATCGTGAAGTTGACAAACTCATGGCGCGTACACGTAACCGAGCATTACCTACTTCAAGATTGCACCCTCAACAAGCACTATGGCTTGGAGGCTTATTAAGCATCTCTTCATTTGCAATTTTATTTTATTTAGTAAACCCATTAACAGCATACCTTGCATTAGGCACTACTTTTTTCTATGTAGTGATCTACACCATATGGTTAAAACGCACTTCTCCACTATGCACAGAGATTGGTGGTGTGGCAGGCGCGTTACCACCCGTTATTGGCTGGGCTGCAGTTACCAACGATATCAGTTGGCAAGCCATGGTGATGTTTTTAATTATGTTTATCTGGCAACCGCCTCACTTTTGGGCTTTAGCGTTATTACGTGCAGATGAATATCGACGCGCTAACTTACCCATGCTCCCTGTTGTAAGTGGCACTGAAGTAACCAAGTTTAGAATGTTGGTGTATACCGTAATTCTAATTCCGATTAGTACTACCATGTATTGGTTTGATCTTGCCGGCCCTGTCTACTTGGTGGCTGCTTTAGTACTGAGCACGATCTATTTGATTATGACCATAGACTTCGCGCGCAAACCCATTACTCACAAAAGCACTAAGCGCTTATTTGGATTTTCTATTATTTATCTCTGCGGTTTATTTGTATTTATCTTTGCCGACTGCCAATGCAATGGCGCGGTATAAACTACAAAAGTAAACTTATTTATTGCTCGTAAGATACTCCCGCCACACTTGCTTGGCTGGATGACCATCAAGAGACTTGTGGTTTAGCGTCATCAGCGTTGAACCATAATCAAGCTCCCACACCTCCTCTCCAACATGGAAAGGCGCCTCATCTAAGTAGATAATGCGTTTTGATATCTTTGCATCGTCTTTTTCAATAATCGTTAAGCTATAACGCTCTCCAACTAAAGTAATTTTCTCTACGAGCTGCCACGTATTATTTGACAATTCCATTACAAATGGCGGATTACATTCGAGTATATTTTTTTGTGAAATAAGCATAAGAATTAAATATTATAGTGTTTACTAAAGAATTATTTCTATTAGCCGATATACGTATCAAGCCTCAAGCTATAGTGTTTACATTCTATATTTATGAAAGCATTTATATTTAAAATAATCATACTCTTCATACTTAGTCAGAGTGCATATTCTGCCCTCACTACTATCACCTGTAATTACGATACATTCGCCTCAGTTAAAAAAGTTGAGCCCACCACTGAGATCATGCAGCTAATATTCACTGTAAACATTGAAAGCAGTGAAGCACAAGTAATTCGAAGCAATAATGTCACGAATGTGGACCTATACCCTACTGGTGGCGGCTTTACATTTGTTGAAGTAGATGATGTAGGTAATGTACTAACTACAACGGTCGACATACATGGAAAATCTGCTCACAGTAGAAATACAATCCTGGATAGTGAACTGATTCCTAGCCAATTTTATGGCGAATGTGATTACATGAGGTAAGTAATAAAACTTTAACCCTGGTCATGTACCTCACAAGGGCTGCGCAAATAATCAGGCACGTTAGGTGGACAAACACCACAAGCCTCATTTCCCGGTACGGCAAAATCAATTTTTCTTGGGTACGGCAAATCCAAATCGTTCATGATTTGAATAAATTCTTCTTTAGGGATGTCATTACCCAGTCTAGGGTTACGTGCCATTTCTTGTGCAACACTGGATACATGACGACCTGAATAATCATGTGCTGGATACACTAAAGTTTCACCTGGCAGAGAAAATAGTTTATTTTGGATACTGTCAAATAGTTGACCTGCATCACCCGACTGAAAATCTGTACGACCACAAGCATCAATTAACAATGCATCACCTGTGAATACTCTTTTTTGTATGCCTTGATCAATCAAATATGCATAGTGATGATCAGTATGCCCCGGCGTAAACAATGGGTGTAATTCTATTGAGCCAATCTGAAAAATCTTGCCTTCTTCAATATGCAAATCTGCACAAGGCAGATCGGCTTGTTTTGGGTACACAATTTTACTATCAGTTAATGCTTTTAGTTTAGTGGCACTTGTTAAATGATCTGCATGTATATGTGTATCAATAGTGTAGGTGAGATTTAACCCCAGCTGGTGGATTACTTCTAAATCTCGATCAACCGTCTCTAATACCGGATCTATTAGTGCTACTACACCTTGTTCCTCGCATGCTAGAAGATAAGTGAATGTAGATGAACTCGCCTCAAATAATTGCCGAAAAATCATGGTTGATATTTTAATATTTTTAATGAAAAACAATTACACATTACTAAGACAATATTTTCTTATTTATGTGCAATTTTCTTGTCGGTAAATAAATAATCTTTTAACTCTTTATCCATCACAGGATCCTTACGACGTATCCATTCCAACACCATTGCCGCATGCTCTTTTTCTTCATCACGGTTATGGGCAAGAATCGCCTTAAGATCAGCATCCTTACATGCATCCACACGTTGGTTATACCAATCCACTGCTTCGAGCTCTTCCATAAGAGAAGTTATCGCTCGGTGCATATCTCGCGTTTCATCTGATATTTCATCTACCGGTTCATGATAACCTTCATTTGCCATGCCAAACTCCTTACTATTTAATAATAGATCACATTTCTAGCAATTAGTTTACTAGACTACAAAATTATTCACATACTTAAAATAATAAAATGAAATACGAAGTTATCGATGCACATGTATACCCCGATGGGCAATTAGACGTCCTTTCTAAAATAGAAGTGAGTCGACTACTCGACACTAGCCAAACAGGTTTGTACCGATTATTTCGTAATTCCTCACTTGCAGTACTGAATTGTGGCAATCCTTTAGATGATGGAAAAGAATTATTAGAAAGGTATCAATCTTTTGACATAACTCTAGTACAAGAAGAGAAAGGCATTAGCCTGAAACTTAAAGACGCTCCAGCAAGCGCATTTGTAGACAACACTATTATTAAGGGTATAGGTGAACACCTGTTTACCGTATTACGCGATATTCTGTACGTTAACGGTGAAATTTATTCAAATCCAAAACTAGATTTGAATACTTCGGAAGGAATCACTGATGCTGTGTTTCATATACTACGTAATGCGGATGTACTAAAACCTAATTCAGAACCCAACTTGGTGGTCTGCTGGGGCGGTCATTCAATAGGTAGAAAAGAATATGATTACTCAAAAGAAGTGGGTTATCAATTAGGTCTACGTGGTTTGAATATTTGTACTGGATGTGGGCCTGGCGCCATGAAGGGTCCTATGAAAGGAGCGACGATTGGACACGCAAAACAACGCATTAAAAAATCACAATATCTAGGTCTAACAGAACCAGGAATTATTGCTGCTGAACCACCAAACCCAATTGTTAATGAATTAGTAATTTTACCAGATATAGAAAAACGCTTAGAAGCATTTGTACGCCTAGGACATGCAATGATTGTATTTCCTGGCGGTGTTGGAACTGCAGAAGAGATTTTTTATACACTTGGAATCTTAATGCACCCAAGTAACAAAGGCATTCCGTTCCCACTCATCTTTACTGGCCCTGAAAACGCTAAAGACTACTTTATAGAAATTGATCAATTTATTTTGAACACCTTAGGTAAAGAAGCACAGAGTTATTATAAGATAATTATTGCAGACCCCAATGCAGTCGCTAAAGAAGTTCAGAATGGTATAAGAAACGTAAAAGAATATAGAGAAAATAAAAATGATGCTTATTATTTCAACTGGACATTAAATATTGACCCTATTATGCAATTACCTTTTATGCCTAATCATGAAAATATGCTTGCTCTAGAATTACATCACAATCAAGAGAACTACCAACTCGCTGCAAATATTCGCAACGCGTTATCTGGAATTGTTGCAGGCAACGTAAAAGAAGAGGGCATTAAAGCTGTAGAAAGCAAAGGCCCACTACTAATAAAAGGTGATCAAGAAATAGTTAGCCCTTTATCATCATTACTGAAATCTTTTGCTGCTATGCAACGCATGAAGATATCGAGCAGTGGCTATACGCCATGTTATGAAATTGAATCCATTTAATCTCGAACTACATCAATCAAATAGTAATTTTTAATAAAAAAAGGCGACTATAAATAGTCGCCTTTTTGAACAAATGATCCGTTCTATTTTAAACACCAGCTCATCAACTTAGATTTTTCCATCTAAGCCCATCTGGTAATACTTATGCGTAATCTCTTCTTGGTTCTCTAACAACCAATCTATATCAGGCTCATTATTCATTGCTTTATGAATTGCTCCCGCCATGGCTTTACGGTGAATATCAAACAATATCTTATGATCAAGATCATCCGCCGTAGCAACCATAGGATTTAGCCATACAGAAACAATAATACCTATATCATTTGCTTTATCTTTAGGTATATCACCTGCTCGCACAGCATCTAACACGCCATTTGCAATAGCAGCCTGCACAGTACCCATTAAAATATTGGTGTAACGCTCATCTTTAACGGTAACTTTACTAACCATTAACGTTGCGGGTCGTACTTGAATATCAGTATTCATGATAGCAAGCACTCTTGAATGCCCCTTAACTTGATCTCCAAGTAGCGTGGCAAATGCTGTACCTACAGGTCCATCTAGTTCACCAATGATAACTTCAGGTTCAGCGGCCGTGCCTGCGGGACCTCCTGCAACAAGTGATTCGCCTACTCTCATAACTATTCTCTCTGACATCAATTAAGCTCCTTATTATTAAATCTTATAAATTCTATGCACTTACAGGTATAGAGACGCGAGATTATACAGCAAAGACTTTGGAAAATATTCATCGCTAAAAACTAACCGTTTATGGTTAAAACTTCCTGAAACTCCCTTATTGAAACACAATTTTTTTAGTGCCAGCAGGTAAATTAATATTTGTTCGATTCTGCCGATAAGTTACTAATACAACTTAATAATCAAGAACGCAGAAATGAAAATAAATAGAGCAGTCGCGACAATACTTAGCCTTATATTTATCCTACTCCCTATGAATACATATGCAGCAGATGCTGCGCATGGCATCCAAAATTTTACCACTCATTGGGCTGCAATTTTGGCAGTCGTTATTTTTGGAGCGTCTTATACACTGGTGATTTTAGAAGAACAACTACATCTCAGAAAGTCTAAACCAGTCATTGTCTCTGCAGGAATAATCTGGCTGATCGTAGCTCTAGTTTATATATCACACGGCGATAAACATACAGCCGAAGTACTTGTTCGACATAATATTCTAGAGTTTGCTGAACTCTTTCTATTTTTACTAGCAGCCATGACGTTCATCAACACCATGTATGAACGTGGAATATTTGATTGGTTGCGTGCTTGGATGTTGAAAAAGGGATTTAGTTTACGAGGAGTGTTCTGGGCAACAGGTATTTTTTCATTCTTTCTTTCACCTGTAGCTGACAACCTTACTACGGCATTACTTATGGCAACCGTCGCCATGGCTGTGGGTGGCTCTAATATTAAATTTACCAGCATCGCGTGCGTCAATATTGTCGTAGCGGCAAATGCTGGTGGCGCATTCAGTCCATTTGGTGACATCACAACATTAATGGTTTGGCAAAAAGGAATTATTGAATTTCAAGAATTTTTTGTTTTATTCATTCCATCAGTAGTTAATTGGATAGTCCCTGCTGTAATTTTAAATTTCTTTATTCCAAATTCAAAACCAGAAGGAATACATAAGGACGTCATACTACGAAAAGGCGCGTGGATTGTAGTTATATTATTCCTACTAACAATTGCTATGGCTGTAAGTACACATAACTTCTTACACCTTCCACCTGTTCTAGGCATGATGACAGGATTAGGAATACTAAAGTTTTTTGGGTATTACTTAAAAATGACAGACAACGATTCATTCGAGGGTGAAGGAATTGATGAGCTTGAAGACGAAGCACTAGATATTGAAGATGGTGCAACACAAGAAGGATATGACCAAAAAAGAAAAAATGAAAAATTTGATATTTTCAAATCGATTGAACGCGCCGAGTGGGACACTCTAATGTTTTTCTATGGAGTTATTTTAAGTGTAGGCGGCCTGGGCGCTTTGGGATATATGTCTCTAGGTTCTGAATTAATGTATGAAGGAATGGGAGCTACTAATGCAAATATTCTTGTAGGTTTTCTATCTGCCTTGTTTGACAACATTCCAGTAATGTTTGCCGTATTGGCCATGGACCCTACTATGAGCCATGGGCAATGGCTACTCGTTACCCTCACAGCAGGTGTAGGTGGTTCTATGCTTTCTATAGGCTCTGCAGCAGGTGTTGCAGTAATGGGACAAGCACGTGGAATTTACACATTCTTCTCACATTTGAAATGGTCTTGGGCCATAGCACTTGGCTACATGGCCAGTATTTGGGCTCATTTCTTAGTAAATAAAAATTTGTTTTAAGTAACAAGTATCAGTAACAAGGAGTAGTTGAAAATGGTAAAAATCGAAGCATCGCCCGATAAAAAGAAAAAACTCACAAATAAGTACTATGAAAAAGAACTTATTCGCCTTCAGGCTGAGCTAATTAAATTACAAGAATGGGTAAAACAAGAGAATCAACGAATAGTGGTTGTTTTTGAAGGGCGGGATGCTGCTGGCAAAGGCGGCGTTATTAAAAGAATCATGCAACATCTAAATCCACGCATATGTCATGTCACTGCATTAGGCACCCCTACTGAACGTGAACGCAGTCAATGGTATTTCCAGCGGTATGTCTCACATTTACCAGGCGCAGGTGAAATTATTTTATTTGATAGAAGCTGGTATAACCGTGCAGGTGTAGAACGTGTAATGGATTTTTGTAGCGATGATGAATATTGGCAATTTTTACGTGATTGTCCGCAATTCGAACGAATGTTAATTAATTCAGGAATCCATTTGAGAAAATACTGGTTTTCGGTGAGCGATACCGAACAAGAAAAACGTTTTCAAGCGCGTATTGATGAGCCCACAAAACGTTGGAAACTAAGTCCAATGGATTTAGAAGCGCGTAATCGATGGAATGAATACTCCAAAGCAAAAGATATAATGCTTGACCACACTGATATTCGTGAAGCACCTTGGCATATTGTAGAGTCTGACAATAAAAAGCGTGCTCGCTTAAATTGCATCAGTCATTTACTGGGCTCAATTGATTATAAAGACTTCACACCTAAAAAAATAAAACTTAAAAAGAGAAGTTTAGGTGCTAATTACATTCGCCCACCCATTAGCGGCCAAAACTTAGTAGACCAAGGCTATTAAAGACTTTGTACTATAAGCTTTAATAGCGGTCCAATTTAGATCTAGCTACGCAGCCACATTACGGCTCGCGCGTTTCCGTTCTATTTCTTTAAGGTACTTTTTACGTAGACGAATATGATTTGGTGTAACTTCAACAAGCTCATCTTCCTCGATAAATTCAAGCGCTTGCTCAAGAGTATGGGTAATAGGTGTTGTCAATGTAATAGCTTCATCTGTTCCAGATGCGCGAACATTTGTTAGCTGTTTACCTTTAATTGGATTCACGGCTAAATCATTATCACGATTATGAATACCAATAATCATCCCTTCGTATACTTCAATTGCAGGGCCGATAATTAAACGGCCTCTTTCTTGTAAAGCATAAAGCGAATAGCCAAGAGCTTTACCTGACACCATAGAAACCAACACACCATTTTGACGCTTTGCCACTGGGCCCGCCTTGACAGGACCATAATGATCAAAAATATGCGTCATGATGCCACCACCAGATGTCATGGTCATAAACTGAGAACGAAAGCCAATCAATCCGCGTGCCGGAACAATAAACTCGAGCCTAATGCGACCCTTACCATCTGGCTCCATATTTTTTATTTCCGCACGTCTCTCGCCAAGCTCTTCAAGCACTGAGCCTTGATGTTCTGCTTCACAATCAATTACCAACTGTTCAAATGGCTCACACATTACGCCATCAACCTCTTTGCGTATCACTTCGGGACGTGACACACCTAGCTCAAAACCTTCGCGGCGCATCGTTTCGATTAAAACACTCAAGTGCAATTCACCACGTCCAGACACTCTAAATTTATCTGCTGTGTCACCCTCTTCCACACGTAACGCTACGTTATGAATGAGTTCTTTATCTAGCCTTTCTCTTATATTACGACTGGTTACATACTTACCATCTTGCCCTGCAAAAGGTGAATCATTCACTTGGAATGTCATGCTAATGGTAGGTTCATCAACCGACAGCGGTGGCATTGCTTCTACCGCTTCGGGAGAGCAAATGGTGTCAGATATATTCAACCCATCAATACCAGTGATACATATAATTTCACCCGCTTCAGCTTGCTCGGTTTCTACACGATCTAAGCCATGATAGGTCATTACACTTAGAATTTTTCCATTGCGTGTCTTATCATTCTCGTTTGCAATCGAAACTTGCATATTTCTCTTAATCACGCCTCGAGTGATTCTACCCACACCGATTACACCTACATAACTATTGTAATCCAACGCACTAATTTGCATTTGCAAACCACCACTTATATTCACTTCAGGTGCGGGGACTTTTTCAATAATTAAATCTAGCATTGGCGTCATATCTTCATGCATAGCATCTATCTCTAACCCAGCTATGCCCTCTAATGCAGAAGCATAAACGACAGGAAAATCAAGTTGCTCATCCGTTGCACCTAATCGATCAAACAAATCAAATACTTGGTCTACTACCCAATCAGGTCTTGCGCCATCACGGTCAATTTTATTTACCACTACAATAGGTTTTAAACCACGCTCAAATGCTTTTTGCGTAACAAATCTTGTTTGTGGCATGGGTCCATCGACTGCATCTACCAACAGCAACACACTATCGACCATGGAAAGCACCCGCTCTACTTCACCACCAAAATCAGCATGTCCGGGAGTATCTACGATATTAATTCGATGATCTTTCCATGAGATGGCAGTATTTTTTGCCAAAATAGTAATGCCACGCTCACGCTCTTGATCGTTAGAGTCCATGACGCGTTCCGCATCCATACTCTTTCGGTCCAGAGTGCCAGACTGGGCTAACAATTTATCCACCAAGGTGGTTTTACCATGGTCAACGTGAGCAATAATTGCAATATTTCTTAATGATTCAGACAAAATAATATCCAGTGGTTATAGCTACTTATATTTCCAGCTCCTTGTTGAGCTGGGCATGGAATATGCCTTAATCTGGATAAAATTAGTACACTTCATTCTGTATAGAGCGATACTAAAATGCTTAGCATTTCATTAAATTTAAAATTTTTTTTCTTTTAAATTCATATTAATGGGTAATCTATCTCTATAGTCGGCTTTATTTCAGAGTAAAATTTAGGTCAGTTTTGAAACTCGCCGTGTCTTTGTTACATTCGCCCCATATTTATCTTGCCCACAATTAATTTAATAAGGTAACCAATAAGACAACTATGACCAAACCTACCTTTAATCATTGGCGACCGCACCCATGGCACGGCATAGAAGTCGGGCCAGACGCGCCTAAAGTGGTACATGCCTATATCGAAATTACTTCTTCTGATTTAGTAAAATACGAGATAGATAAAAATACAGGCTATCTTCGTGTGGATCGCCCACATCGCACGTCATCATTACCCCCAACACTGTATGGCTTTATTCCTCAAACGTACTGTGCTGAACGCGTCCGTGCACTCATGGGGCCCGAAGCCAAATCAGGTGATCACGATCCATTAGACATATGCGTGATCAGCGAACATCTCATTCAGCGTTCTGAAGTACTACTAAATGCCCGAGTGGTGGGTGGCTTACCGATGCTAGATGGTGGCGAGGCAGATGATAAAATAGTTGCAGTGCTTGAAAATGACAGAGTCTGGAGTGAAGTTCGAGACATATCGGAGCTACCAACTTCAATGATTGATCGCTTAAGACATTACTTTGAGACCTATAAAGTCCTTCCGGGTGAAGTCTCTAATGTTGCTGTAGGAGAACCGTATGGATATGAACATGCCGCCACTGTAGTCAATGCAGCAATGGAAGATTACAACGAAAAATTTGGTGACGAATAATTACGGACTCATTTCAGAAACTAATTCTTAAAAAGAGTTTTCTACATACAACAAAATACTAATATTAAAACATTATTACTTGTATGTTCTTTTATTAGGAATCACATTCCTAACACCACCTCTAGGGTCAGCAACATCTCCTTCATACCTTGGTATTAAATGAATGTGAGTATGAGGTACCGACTGACCGGCTACTTTACTTACATTAATACCAATATTATAAGAATCAGGCGCATGGTCTTTCTCAACCATTTGCTTAGCCAGCGTTACATTTTCCCATAATTCTGCTAATTCTTCTTTAGTACAATCAAAATAATTAGGGACATGCCGATTCGGGATGATTAGCATATGACCGGGAGATGCTGGGAACTTATCTTGACTGATAAAAGCCAGATCACCTTGATACACAAGATCTACTCGCCTACAAAAAATACACTCGGAAGCCATTATAATTTAACAGTAACTGTGTAATAACTTAAACTAAAAGTTTTTCACACTCGGCTGCAAAGGTAACTCCACTCGCCAATGTCACAGTTGCAGAGACAGTGGTTGCCAAACAAAGCACTTCTCGTCTTGCTAAAGATTTAGTCTCATAACTAGACTTGGTTTGTTTTTTCTCAATATTGCTAGACATTTCATGTATTCCTTTCCTGATCATATATATTTAAAACTATATTGCCAACAAAACATTAAACTGAATATTAAATGCAATATAGCGTTCATCCTCAACATTTTTAGCCAATGCAAAGTAATCGCTCAAGTGTGATGATAATCACTTAAAAATATCATTTATACTGAAATTGCCTATATTTATTATCTGTATAATCAAAACTTATTTATCTATTTGGATCGTGAAAGCCATGAATAATAACAAAGTGTTTATTGCCTATATCCCTGGAATGGATACAAGAAACCTTTCTAAAGGCTGGACACCTTTTATATCTGAATGCCTGAAAAACTATGCTTGGTCAAAAATATTCACAAACCCTAGTAACGAGGTACTTTCTACGCTCATTACCGGCATGAACCCTCATGAGCATGGAATCTGGCAATTAAAAACAAAAGAGTCGCTAGACAGTGTAAGAGAAGAAAAGTTAACTGACAAAATTCCAGATATATTTACCGTTGCCATACAAGCATTCCGTCATCAGTTTTTTCATAATTGTGATGTCCCTACAATACCTCCAAGACGAAGAAGAGCTTTCGAATTACGGCGTGTAAAATTTCGTGGTCGTGCTAATACAAGTGACCTTTTACAACAGCTCGGACATGTTCCATCAATACTTAACAGCATGGACAAAGGGAATGTCATATATTCTTTTTCAGATCGACTTAATGATCAACAGACCCTACTTTCAAGTGTTGCAAATGGTGAAGCAAAATTAGAATTCTTGCAATTCCATGCCTTAGACATGCTAGGGCATTGGCAATTAAACACAGAAGAAAAACTTGAAAATGTTTATAGCCAAGTGGATTCGTTTTTAAGAAATTTATATGAAAAATGTGAATCTAAAGGAATTCGCATGGTGATCGTCTCAGATCATGGGCAGGAAAAAGTGATTGGTGACATCAATATTAAAAAGAAGATTAACCAAATAGATGTGCCTCAGAATGAATTCAACTATTACATACAGCCCATGCAAGCTCGCTTTTGGTTTCACTCAAACCGTGCACGCGAACAAATCCTAAAAGCACTAAAAGAAGTTACTCCGGGGAATATATTACATTTTGAGGATTTGCATAAATTTAATATTGATTTTAAAAGCCCAGATTATGGCGAAGTATATTTCATTCCTGAACCAGGCTATCTACTTTTCCCTCATGACTTCTATCACCCACTCGTAAATCTTGTATTTGGTGTAAAAGACCCGCAACAGCGAAACCGCATACTCAACCCAAAGCATGTTGCATACCATGGCTACCTTCCGCACCATGATTCAGAAAAAGGTTTATTACTGTTAACCGATAATCTTTCTAAATTAAACCAAACTGAGATTAATGCCGCAGATATAGCACCAACCTTACTCAGCATGGTTGATCAAGCTAAACCAGATTTTATGTCAGGAATATCTAGACTCGTTGCTTAACATATAAATCTAAGTAGCCAACCCGAACAGATAAGATCCCAGATTTAATTTTAAATGAGACATTGGAAATACTTCCTACAAGCATTTGTTACCTTGATAATACTTTGGTATCTAACGCAAATTATTCCATTGCAGCAGGTTTATCAATCTATTCTTAATTCAGATTTAAAGTGGTTTGCAGCTGCACTAGTTCTTATTACCATCAGCTTATTTTTAATGTCAGTTCGCATGAAACTAATGATGGACCAACAAAAAATCTATATCCAGCTATGGCAAGTCTTTCGTATTCGTTTAATTAGTTTTTATTACAAACTGTTCATCCCAGGAGGGACCCTCGCTAATATTGGAATTCTTTTTTACAAATTCACGCAAATAAAAAAAGAAAAAAAACCAGAAATCATCTCTACAATAATGTTCGATCGCATCTTAGCTACAATTGGCTTGTGTTTCGCTGGCTTATGTTGTTTATTTTTCGCAAAACCTAATTTGCCTTTACTATTAACGTATTTAATTTTTCTAATATTTTCATCATTATTATTGTTAATAATTTTATTATCGAATACTAGGCTTTCAAATCTTATTGAAGATAAACTTCAAAATAGAAGTAACAAGCTATCTTCAAAATTATTGAAATTAGTTGCTACGGTTAAAGAGTTTCAAAAACTATCTACGTTACATCTACTTTATTTAGTTATTCTTTCGATACTACCGCACATCGTTGGCATTTTCGCCTTCACAGCAATTAGCACCTCAATGGGATTAAGCCTTAGCATATTGGACTGGGGCTGGATACGATCAATCGTTATTATTGGAACCATGCTACCCATCTCACTAGCGGGCATTGGTATTCGAGACGGGTTAATAATATATATTTTGCATCAATATTCAGTATCAGCAGACACTGCATGGGCATTATCATTTCTATTGCTTGCTGCAACAGCGCTCTGGCCTGCACTGCTAGGATTGACTCTGGAATTGAGTAATGATGACCGAGGGCAAAATTGAACCACCGACACGAGGATTTTTCATCTCTGATTAATGATATGAGGATATGTATTCCTCTACTCTACTTAAAGAAGTGTGTAAATAACAATTGGTTAGAATAAATCTGTATCTTCAAACTTATTTTCCACCATATTTTTATTTTTTACGTCTGGACTATTTGAAAATATTAACTTTCTAATTGTTGCCTTAAAGTAAACATTACTTATTTAGAAAATTATTATTAAAACTATTCTTTCACTTGCTTTCAGCTATATTTGAACTCTAAAAACAGCTGAAAAACCTTCCCGCAGTATGCTTTATCAAGTTAGTGGATCCCCAATCCTCATAGCAAAAGGGCTGATCTCAATGATATGGAGCTGTTCAGTACATTTCACTCAACTGATTAATAAATTCCACCGAATATCCACCAAATATCTTATTACTAAGATCTAAGCACTGTATGTTTAATAAAGAATTGTTACATCTGATCTAAAAATTTCTCAGCGTCCAATGCTGCCATACAGCCCGTTCCTGCCGAAGTCACGGCTTGCCTGTAGACGTTATCCATTACATCTCCCGCTGCAAACACTCCCGGAATACTAGTTTGTGTAGCATTTCCTGCAATTCCACTATTCACTTTTAAATAACCATCTTTCATCTCAAGCTGGCCATCGAAGATTCCAGTATTGGGTGTATGGCCAATTGCGATAAAAACGCCCTGTACGTTTAACTCTTTTGACTCACCATCCAATGTGCTTTTAATTCGCATTCCGGTAACGCCTGAATCATCACCCAACACTTCATCTAATGTGTGATTCCATTCAATTGTGACATTTCCATTCCTTTCTTTTTCTAATAGCTGGTCTTGTAAAATCTTTTCAGCTCGCAGCTGATCACGACGATGTACCAACACAACCTCACTAGCAATATTAGAGAGGTATAATGCTTCCTCTACTGCTGTATTACCGCCACCAATTACAGCTACCTTTTGATTCTTATAAAAGAATCCATCACAAGTTGCACAAGCTGATACACCTTTGCCTTTAAATGTCTCTTCAGAAGGGAGACCCAAGTACTGAGCTGAAGCTCCTGTAGTAATAATCAACGCATCACAGGTATATGTGCCTGAGTCACCTTTTAATACAAAAGGACGTTTCGACAATTCTGCTATGTGAATATGATCTAAGATAATTTCTGTATCGTATCGCTGTGCATGTTCTAGCATGCGCGCCATTAGGTCAGGTCCTTGTAACCCTTCAACATCACCCGGCCAATTATCAACGTCTGTAGTAGTTGTTAGTTGGCCACCCTGCTGCAAACCCGTAATTATTGTCGGCTCTAAATTAGCACGAGCTGCATAGACACCTGCGGTATAGCCTGCAGGCCCAGACCCTAAAATTAAAAGTTTAAAATGCTTAGAATTTGACATTATGCACTCCTTTTCAATTCACTAAACCAATTACAGTAATACACTCCAAGTTCCGTGTTGATGTGTATTGAACTTATTTACCTCATTTTTTTCATTGCCTTGATTATTGACAGAAATTTCCTTTTCTCGAATTCGTCTAGGTATTCCATGCTCTATTAATGATTTTCGTACTGTTTCATCCGACACTTTAACCATCCGTCCCATTTCCTTAGCAGACTTTTTTTGATTCACATACATCTCAATCAACCAATGCTTATTACGGAGAATCGGGATATCTAGCTTGGTGTTATCGCGCTTTGGTATCCCATACTCTTTAAGCCAACGACAAATTGTGCGCTCAGTTTTTATCAACTTTTGTGCTATTTCGTATGTACTAAGTTTTTTATTCACATACATATCAAATATTTGTTCTCTTACTTCTATATTTAATGTTTGCATTACTTTCCTCCAGGCAATACTTTCCCGTAAGGACTAATTAAGTCCTTGATTATTAGTTAGTTGGGTTTAATCCTCTATCTCAATTTCTTTAGGCGGGATCGTTGTTCCAAGCGGCCCCTCCCATTTTGCTTTAACAATCTTACCGACAACAAGTTGGTTAAAATCTACCGTCCCAGCAGCAGGTAAAATATTAAAATCTAAAATCTTGAATGAAGTAGGTGCATTAACTTCTGTTACTGGACCCTTAAATTCAATTACTTCTTCATTTTTCTTTCTTTCAACACTTGTAAGCGTTGGCATACCATTCTTGATTGCACCATCTACCGAAAGGTCGTCACCTATTGCAATGTCATCAAGTCCAAAATTAGCAACTTTAGGTTCACGTTCTTCTTTATAGCTAGTAGAGCTATTCACCAAGAAAGTAGTATTTAGGAGTGTAATAGTATTGTTTGCACTATCTACCGCTTCGACTACTGAACGTAATTCGATAGTGTCATCCGGTTTAATTTCGATATGTTCTGCAAGTAATCTTCCACTAGCCAAATAGATACCTTCGACTTCGATTCTTACTCCCAATGCAAGATCTGCAAGTACGCCGCCCTCAACTTGGGTATTTGCATTAGTCTCAACAACTAACCCATTCACTTCAAACAAGGCTGCACTAGTGAAGTTAGTGATTATGCCTTCAACTTCTAATTCTTGACCTTCTTCAGGATTCGGCGCAAAACCTGTACGTATTTCTGAGGCAATTAAAGTATCTACATTAAAGTCATTCGCTAGTCCGATAACATCAACAAGCTGGCCGTTTTGCAAACCGACAACATTGTGCGTTACTTTCAAGCCTGCGATATTGAATTGCATTGCAGCAAGATTTTCAATGTTGCCAGTAACTTGATAAGTAAGAGCATTTAGTTCTTTCTCAACATACGTAGCTCGTATCACTTTATTGGCATCTCTAAAGCCACTAACCTCAACTACATCGCCAACCAGTAGCGTAGCTAACGTCACACCATCAAATGCTGTTGTAGAAGTTATTTTTACAGTTTGACCAAGCGCAACGAATCTGCTGTTAACCAAATCAATCGATTGAACGGGACCTTTAACTGTCTCTACATATTCAACCTGCATCGCAGTGTTACTTGGTGAAGTCGCTTCAATCCTAATCACTTGGCCTATAGCTAAGTCATCTTGTGTTGCTGTTTGGCCATTAATAAGGAACGTAGCCCCATTAGTTTCGTAACGAATACCATTAACGAACACACTACCAAATGCATCAATCGGACCCACCTGAACTGCTTGAACACCGGTTCCGTGAATTCCGCCACTGTCTGCAAATGAAGAACCACCACCACTCTCTAAACAAGCAGAAAGTAGTACTGATGAAAGTAAACTTATTACTAATGATAAGGATCGACTGTTCATGAAGACTTCTTCCTTGAGGTCACACTGTCGCCACTTTCATGGGACTCAGATTCTTCTTCAAACTGGAACACACTGGTGCCCAATCGTATGCTTTTAGATTGTTTTTTCTTTGTGGTGTTTTCATGATTTGCTAACCACCTATCCAACTTCTCTAACAATTCCTGACCATGTTTAGCACTAATCTTGCGAAATTCATCCGCATGTTCCTCGGGTATATTGTCGTACACCACTGTACGCTGGAACCTTAAATCAGGATGTTCGTGAGTCATATTATGATCGATGGTCGATATTAGGTCTGCCGCATCCATCCCAAGAATGCGCATTTTCTCAACATCAGATGATCCAGGCACATAACCTTTTGTTTTTAATTTGATGTTATTTTGATTTGTGATTTCAATCACGCCCACTCTCACTAATTCATCTCGCATGGCACGCGAAGGTACGCCACCACTATATTTATCAACTAATTCAGAAAAACTTTTTTTACCTTCAAAAGGTAAAACAGCTGGTCTTCCACTTTTTGTTTTATAGCGCCTATCACGTGTCCATCCACTTAATACTCGCACAGCTCTGTTATGCCGCTCTTCTAAACCAACATTACCTAATACTGGTAAGTCTTTAATCCTCGCCACATGCTTTCGATGTAATCCAGTTATCACTGATATTCTTGAATCAGATTGCTTTCTTCCGTCAACTGAAAATTCTTTTTCTTCCGCTACTTCCACATACACTCTATTAACGAGCTCATTCATAGCTCCTGCTGAAACACTATGACGCATGAGTATCCTCACAATAGGCCGCAATATCGTTGCTACTGCTTCTACTAAAATATTTGAGTGAGATTCCATTCACTTAAAGTAGCCCATTTATTAAAAATTAAAAACATTACTTCTATAGATATAATCTTTACTGAAACAAGCTAATGGAGGTATTCATTACTAAATCAAAAATTACATTATGGAGTTTGCAACAAATGAAAAATTCCAATGAACACCTCTACCATCTTTATTTAAGCCTATTACACCAGCCTCCTGTTTCAGTATTTATCTATTAAATCCTAGATTCATAGCATATCTATATTTGGCCTTTGAATGCCAAACCATTCATCTCGAAAAACTTACCGTTGATCCCTATAGGGTCCCAAAACACCATGTAAAACACGAAAATGTGATCAATATCTTTTGGCTTTTGAATGCCAAATATACGGAACCATATAAATAACGAGAGGTAGTTAGAAATGAATAGCGTAATCTCAAGCTTTCTATTGAAAGCCACAACACTATTGGTGTGTATTTTTCTATTTGGAATCAATACAGCGAATGCTAAATTTGATTACCCTGGAAAATTAAATGCTGACTGTGCGTCTGTAGCGGGTTGGATCCAGTTGAGTGATCCATTCGCGGGCGGAAATATAGATGACTGTGTTGTATGTCATAACCCAAGCGGCCCAGACAATGACAGAACATCTGTTATGAATTTGGATCCCAAGCCAAGATTCAGCACGGCAGTTTGCATGGCAGTAATCGCTGAGAAAAATCCAGCTGTATGCACAGACAATGATGGAGATGGATATTACATAGAAACAGATTGCCCAATGAGGTTAGGTGGGCCAATAGATTGTAATGATAACAATGCAGCAGTATTTCCTGGCGCAACAGAAATATGCACTGATGGCATTGATAATAACTGCGATAGTTTGATTGATACACAAGATACTGCAAATTGTCCTGTAATTGGTTCTTGTACTGATGTTGATTCAGATGGCTATTACTTGGAAGCTAACTGCCCAATGAGACCAAACGGCCCAATCGATTGTGATGATACAAATGCAGCAATCAATCCGGGTGCAGTTGAAATTTGTGCAGACAAAATTGACAACAACTGTAACGGCATGATCGATCTTGCTGATCCAGCTGTTGATAGAAATACATGTCCAGTTGATTGTATAGATGAAGACAAAGATGGATACAGTATTACCGGCGGTGAATTTTGTGGGCCAATTGATTGCAATGATAATAATGCGGCAATCAATCCGGGTGCAGAAGAACTATGTAGCGATAACGTAGACAATAATTGTAATGGCATGGTTGATAATGCAGACCAAGCTTGCCCAATCATGATGGACCCTAAAGCTAAGTTAAAAGAACTTAAAGCTAAATTAAAAGCTCACGAGAAAGAATGTGAAGCTAAAAAGAAGCAGCTTGAAAGAGAGTATGAATCGCTTAAAAAGAAACTTAAAAAAGAAAAGAAGGAAAGAAAAAAGCGTAAAGAAGACAAGGATGAAGAAGACGAAGAAGATGTGGAAGATGAAGAGGACGAAGAAGACGAAGACGATGACTAATCTGCATCTTCATAATTAATTTTGAGGGGGTATCTTTGCCCCCTTTTTTATTCTTTGTTTTAAATTAGGAAATACTTATTGGCGGACTTGTTGTGCTTTGGATCGTAAGCAGTCATTTTGACTTACTGGGTTTCTAAGCTCTAGTTTAGAATTCAGAATGGTGGAAATTTGGTGGAAATTCAAAAAGTTTAGACCATCTTAACTCAAGGATATCTATAACTTACTGAATTAATGGTGGCCGAGGGCGGAATTGAACCACCGACACGAGGATTTTCAATCCACTGCTCTACCAACTGAGCTACTCGGCCAAAACTTGAAACGCGTTAACGTTTTTACTACAGAGATTGAAAATAGAATTTTCAATCCAGCCTACCTTATCGCTATCGCGACCCCGCTACGTCGGCCAAATTTGGGGGATTACTTGGAGCGGGCTATTAAACGTGGCTCTTTTTAATGAGTCAACACGTTTTTGATCATTAACCCTTATTTTGCGTTAGGGTCTACAAAATCTTTAGGGGCTTCAGAGCCTTCTCCAAAAAAGAACTTATCCATTTCTTCTTCAAGAAATTTACGCGCTTTAGGGTCTACAGGAGACAAGCGATACTCATTTAACAGCATGGTCTGATGTCCCACCCACATTTGCCAGCCTTCTTGTGAGACGTTGTCATATACCTTTTGACCTAATTCGCCTGGATAAGGCATATATTCTAGCCCTTCAGCTTCTTTATTAAGCTTTACACATTGCACCATGCGACTCATAGGGTTGTTCCTTTTTACTGTTTAAGACTTGTTCTAGCGCTTTTTTAACGGGTGCTGCCAAACCGATTTTATGACCAATTTTTTGGTCAGTAACTTTATACCAAACCCCGAGATCGTCTTCCATTACACCATTGGGTTTTTTACTGATCTGAATGAGATTAGGGTGCATATGAAGCCGAAAATGCGAGAAAGTATGCGAAATGACTGGCAATGACTGGGGTTCATGTGAGGGAGCTTTAATTTCCTTATTCAACCAAGCCTCATATTTCTCCACATTCTCAAATTCTGGAAAACTATATAGCCCACCCCATATTCCTGTCGGTGGACGTTTTTCTAACCAAACCGAGCCATCTTGATTATTTTGTATGATGGCTACCACAATTTCTCTTTGAGGGATTTTTTTAGATGGTTTCGAAGTTGGTAGTTCGTTTTGTCTTTGTTGTGCAAATGCCAAACAGTTTTCTTGCACGGGGCACTCATCACAACTAGGCTTGCTACGCGTACACAGCGTAGCACCAAGATCCATCATTGCCTGAGTATATTCAGCAAATGATTTTACGGGCAATAAAGATTCCGCGTGTTGCCAAAGTTGTTGTTCCACTTCGCGAGTACCTGACCAACCCTCGACTGCAAAATATCGTGCTAATACTCTTTTAACATTGCCATCTAAAATGGCATGGGGCTGGTTAAAACTTAATGCTAAGACCGCAGCAGCAGTAGAACGACCAATTCCAGGCAGGTCGATTACTTGATCAATATCTTTAGGGAAATTGCCCGCATGTATTTTGCATATCTGTTGGGCAGCTTTATGTAAATTCCGTGCACGTGCGTAATAACCTAATCCTGTCCAATGATGCAGCACTTCATCAACATTACTTTCCGCTAGCTTGTTAACATCAGGAAAGCGTTGCATAAACTTTTCGTAATAAGGGATTACTGTATCAACACGTGTTTGTTGCAACATAATCTCTGACACCCACACTTTGTATGCGTCACGATCTCGTTGCCAAGGAAGATTTTTGCGGCCGTGCTGATCAAACCATCGTAATACGCATTGACTAAAGCTTTCGCTCATTATTTTAGCGGATAACTTGGCGCAAGCACTTGCAAACGTTGAACTATTTCTGAAATTCTCTTTTTAAACTTATTAGTTACCGTATGTGAGCGAATGAGCGGAGGTATCCAAAACTTAGGCTGCATCGTGGCTAGATAAGTTACTTCAGTGTGATTGTCGACGCTAACAAACTTCCAGCTTGTATGGCCGGATCGCAGGTCACTCAGAAAAGGAACCACTTCTGCATCTAAAGATGCAAATCCACGCTGTGTAATATTCTCAACTCGCGTAATTTTTTTACAAAAAAATATCGCACAGTCTTTTACTACCGTTCGTATACGAGCAGTAATTTTACTAGAAGTAGTTTCTAGAATTTCACTTTCAATAATAGTGGGGTGAAGCTGAGAAATATTTTCATAGTCTGTAAGCGCCGCTACCACTTTTTCTGCACTTGCCTCTACAATAAAACTAGCATTTAGATGATAAACACCTTGCTTATATTCTGCCGTGATTTCTTCAGCGTGAAGAATGCAGCATGCATTAATCCATACTAATGCAACGCATAGAATTAATTTCATTTAAAACAGTTTAATTCCCTTTAGCTTATCACCTAATTTCTCATTAAGTTTTTCTTTAAGCTCTTCTTTCTTTTCTTCTTTCTTTTCCTCAAACTCTTGCTTGAGCTCTTCTTTCTTTTCTTCTATCTTCGCGGACTGCGTGCATTTGAGTGCAGCTTTCAAATCCACTCCATAACTCAACTTTTCAAATGGACCTTTTATGGTAACCGGTACCCCACACTTACCAGGCTCTTCGGATAAGCCTATTGAAATTGTATAGTCTGTAGTCGACTGGCCAATATCAACTTTACCAATTCCCTTAGCAACGATAATCGGCGTATTGAGTATAAAGTCTTTATTATCGGTTAAACCATTCGTAATATTAAAAGTGCCAAATAACTTATCAAATACAAGCTCTTCACCTGCCGCTTTTGGCTCACGTCCTTTTAGTAACGCCGCTGCTTTTTCAACATTGGCTGCAAGCTTCGCATCACGTAACGCACCATCACCTGCATTTAAATCGACTTTACCGCCTAGCGCACGTTTTAATTCAGCAATACTATTACCAGCAGTGTTCACATCAAGTGAAAGATTGCTGAGACCACGTAAATACGCTTGCTCTTCACCTAAAAAATCCATACTTAACTTGTCAATCTGAACATCTGCTAGATCAGTTGACAATGCATACTTAGGTGTGTCGTTTCGCACGTCTACACTTGCCTTACCTTTCATTGTTCCATCATAAAGATTCATCGACATCGGTGTGACTTGTAGCAAGCCTTCTTTCGCGGTAACCGTAGCTTTTACATTGGTCATCGTCATACCCGATACAATAAGCGTGCCCACCGATATATCGCCATTTACACGCATATCTCTAAGTGTTTTGGTTGGTAACTCAATTGCTTCATTTTCGTCTGCTGCAGTGCTTTCTGCTTTTTCTTCTGCACTAGACGTTGGCAATAACTTATCTAGATCTAACAGATCAGAAGCTAAAGAAAATTTAACATCTGGTTTACTAAATGATTTTACAGAAGCATTACCTGTCAACTGTGTGTCTAACATTGACACAATAAGTGACGAAAGACTTAGCGCCTCATTGGTAACATCTGCATCAATATTGGTTTGCATTGAAACATCTAGCTTGCCTTCTGGGAAAGCATCACCCGTTCCTGCAATTTTAATATTCGTGTTTTGCATAGAATATTTTTGTGTTGCAAAGTTTCCACTTACATCGGAAGTTAAATCTACGACTAACGCACCGTTTGGAAAGGATTCGCCTGTGCTATGTAGGTCAACATCTAAATTTTGTAAACTTAATGTCTGTGCTTTTGAATCAAACAATGCTTTGGTAGCAATTTCTAAACTTGCATCCATTAGTGGTGATGCATTCTTTAACTTCAGGTCCATTTTTACATCAGTGGCTTTACCATCAACCAATTCGCCAGTCGTTAAGTTAAAGGGAGCAATTTGCACTTTCGTGCCTACCTGATCATCACGCCAAAGTAATTCAGCATCAGTCACTTCAATACCATTGATCACTACATCTACCGTGGTGCTCGTAGTATCTTCTGATGACTCCTCTGTTGCTGCCGTCTCATCGGGTACTAAATCATCCCAGTTGGTTACGCCTTGTGCGTTGGTATGTAAATTAACTTTCAGACCATGCAAAATTAACTTTGAAGCTTCAACTTTACTTTTAAGTAAAGGCAACACTGCAACATTGATATTCACCTTATCAACGGTAGCCATCGGAGTGTCACCAAACCCCGGAGCATTTCCAAAAGTAGTTTGCCCTAACGTAAGTCCTAATCGTGGCCATAAAGTATGTTCAATATCACCCGCAATAACTAAATCTCGGCCTGTTGCTTGCTTGGCTTTATCGACAATTAATTCTTTATAGTTATTTAAGTCTAGAGTTTTTATAAAGAATGCACCTGCACCAATTACTACAACGACCAATAAAAATATTGCAATAAATATATATTTAATTATTTTCACTGACGTTCTCCTGAAAATTCTTTTAGTTGTACTTCTAGATAGACCATTAAGAAAACTAGAAGTTTATGATTCGCGTGTCCAGGCGCCAGACTTTCCACCTGTCTTAGTTAATAATGCAATGTCTTGTAAAATCATACCTCGATCCACGGCCTTACACATGTCATAGATCGTTAACAATGCAACTTGCACCGCGGTAATGGCTTCCATTTCTACACCCGTTTGACCTCTAGTCTCTGCGGTCGCTTTACAGTATATCGCAGCGGGTGTCTCTTCCACTTCAAACTCGAGTTCAACCGAAGTAAGCGCTAAAGGATGACATAACGGTACTAATTCTGAGGTTTTCTTTGCACCCATAATTCCAGCAATTCGAGCAATTCCTAGTACATCACCTTTTTTATGCCCACCTGTTTGCACTAGACTCAATGTTTCCGTTTGCATACGAATGCGTCCATCAGCTACCGCAATACGATGACTAATGGGTTTATCCCCCACATTCACCATGTGGGCTTCGCCTTCTTTATTAAAGTGGGTTAGTTTGCTCATCTTATGTAAATGGTACCATTTCGTATTGGTCTGAAGACAATGATTTTGAGGTTTAAATTTAAGTATGTCTGTACATGTTAAATACTTTGCTAGCTTACGAGAGGCGATTGGCCGTGACCATGACGATATTCCATTTGCCGGTACCGTAACGGCATCTGATGTATGGGAGCATGCCACTCAAAATATGCAACGGCCCGATCGATTATTAGTGGCTATAAATCAAGAATACGCAGATTTTAATAAAGAAGTTTGTGACGGAGATGAAGTAGCATTTTTCCCACCTGTTACCGGTGGCTAACTATCAACGCAAAAATCGAGTTCGCATAGTCGATAACGGCTTTACCTTTTTTGGCTTTGTGTTTGCTTGGGGTTGGTTATTTTCTAAAGGACTATGGCGACATGGCCTAGTCGTGCTACTGCTCTATATTCCAATCTATTTTTTTCACTCCATCGCAATGGCTTTTATCATGGTGGCTTTAAAACTACCCGAGCCCCACTTACTCATCCCCTCCTTAATCCTATTCTCAGTCCATTTCTATATTGGACTAAAAGGAAATCAATGGTTGAGAGCTGCTCTTATTAGTAAAGGTTATAAAAATATCTGAACTATCAGCTATTGCATTAGCAAAAACAAACCACGTGAATCTCGTTGAATATTAAGCAACATTGCATCCGCATTTCTTTTGATCGCGGATCTCATATCACCAATACTTTTCACACGTTTTTTATTCACACTAAGAATAATATCGCCTTTACGTAATCCTGCTGAAGCGGCCTTACCGCTAGCACTTAACACCTCGATGCCAGAAATTGACCCTCTCGAGGTTTCCTCTCTCACTTCTCCAAACTCTGCACCTGCTAAACGCTTACTAAGCTTTATACCTTGAATACTATTCGTAACCTGATCTTCCACCGTGGCCGTTAATGTGTGAGGCTTGCCATTACGTAACACTTCAATTTTTACACGATTACCAATGCGTAATAACCCGATTTCATTTCTTACCTGTGCTGAACTAAATACTTCCTTATCATTCACACCAACAATTACATCTCCCACTTTCATGCCTGCATTATCTGCAGGTGAATCCGCTTCAACTCTGGCAACTACTACGCCTTTATTACGCACAATTCCGAAAGCCTCTGCTAACTCAGGCGTTAAATCTTGAGCGCTAAAACCTAATCGCCCACGTTTCACTTCACCGTGCTCAATAAGTTGTTCCATAATCTTCTTTGCCATATTCATGGGAATTGCAAAACCAATGCCCACATTGCCACCACTAGGGCCATAAATTGCTGTATTGATACCTATTAACTCACCACGCAAATTCACAAGCGCACCACCCGAATTACCAGGGTTAATCGATGCATCGGTTTGAATAAAATCTTCATATGATTCAATTCCCAGGCCGCTTCGACCTAAGGCACTAACAATTCCGGAAGTAACGGTTTGACCTAAACCAAACGGATTGCCAATCGCTACTACAAAATCCCCCTGCCTTAATACATCAGAGTCTCCCAGGGAAATTTCTATTAAATTATCCGCATCAATTTGAATGACTGCGATATCTGCACCAGGGTCTTTACCAATCACTTTTGCATCAAAACGTTGGCCATCCTCTAATGTCACAACAATATCTTGCGCTTTATCAATTACATGAGAGTTTGTAATTACATAACCATTTTGTGCATCAATGATGACCCCCGAACCCAAACCAGTGGTACGTCGTTCCCGCTGTTGTTGAGGTGCATCAAAAAATCTTCTGAAGAATGGGTCGTCAAAAAAAGGATCGCGTACTACAACTTTCCCAGTAGTCGAGATATTCACAACAGAGGGTGTTGTACGCTCAAGCATAGGCGCTAACGTTGGTAATGGTTGGCCATCCACACTACTTGGTAATCCTGCAGAGACACTAGTAATACTTAACAACAAAGTGAGTAAGATGATATTGCGCACGATATTTAACTTCCTATTGATGAATTATTTTAAATATTCTTGCCATTTAACTAAGACTTTATTATATGTATAAAGATCCCTTGAATCACATAGTCAAACGAATGACCAATAATTTAATTAAGGATTTTCAGGCTATAGTTTTTGACGTGGATCAAACTCAAACCGCTTGGACATTTCCTCAAAATATTCTTTATCTTCATCAGAACAGTTCTCAGGCATAACTATTTGTAACGTTACAATCTGGTCGCCCACAGATTTTTCATGGCTTGAGCTACCTTGTGTATTACTTTTTAGGCCTCGGTTTTTTAGACGTAATTTTTTGCCTGATTGTGAGCCAGCAGGTATTTTAGCTTCCACATAGCCACCCAAGGTTGGCACTTTTACTTGTGCACCTAATACTGCCTCCCAAGGGCTAATGGGAAGATCCAGTAAAATATTTTTCTCATCAAGTTTAAATAAATGATGCGGAGCAATCGTTATCTCCAGATATAAATCTCCATTTGGCCCACCCCCCGCACCTTGACCACCCTGGCCAGTGAGTCGAATACGCTGCCCTGAAGTGATACCGGCAGGAATCTTTACATCCAGGTTACGAGCATTAGCTGTTTGCTGATTTCCTAAACGAATATTTTTTTTAGCACCTAGATACGCATCTTCCAGCGTTATAGAGATACTCGCATTTTGATCAGCGCCTTTTGCCTGGTATGCACCTTGCTGGAAACCGCCAGACTGATTAAAACCCGCGCCCCCACCAAACATTGATTCAAAAAAATCACTAAAGTCTTCTGCACCACCAAAACCTGCACTTCTTGCATGACCACTAGAAGATCTGTTTGAAAATGAATCTTCCCAACCTGGTGGAGGGTTGAAGTTTTGACCTTGTTTCCAGTTTGCGCCGAGCTGATCATAAGCTTGGCGTTTTTCTTTATCTTTTAATACCTCGTAAGCCTCACCTATTTCTTTGAATTTAGTTTCTGCGTTGGCCTCTTTACTAACATCAGGATGATACTTGCGTGCAAGACGACGGTAAGCTGTTTTAATTTCAGCTTCTTTTGCGTCGCGCTTTACATCAAGTATTTTGTAATAATCTTTGTATTCCATAACATCCCAATGAAACTTGTATTTTAAATAGCCCTACATAAGAACGCCGCGAATTAACGCGGCGCCCTGTCCATATTTCCTATCACTCTATTTACCTATCTGCATATAGATTTGCTTATAGAATAGAGAGCATCCATGCATTCACATCCGTAATGCTTTAAGTCATCCTTCTACCGAAATTTTCTTCGGCAACAC
>JBGCDX010000137.1:0-3069 GCA_045105815.1 Gammaproteobacteria bacterium | reverse complement strand
GGCTATTGAAGAGCGTGATTTAGTATTTGGTATTGGTCCTGCGGGTACAGGTAAAACATACTTAGCTGTAGCGTGTGCCGTAGAAGCATTAGAGAGAGATAATATACGCAAACTGGTGTTGGTGAGACCTGCTGTGGAAGCAGGTGAGCGGCTTGGTTTTTTACCAGGTGATTTAGCACAAAAGATCGATCCATACCTTCGACCAATGTATGACGCGTTGTATGAAATGATGGGTTTTGAGAAAGTCAGTAAGTTGGTTGAAAAAAATGTAATAGAAATCGCTCCATTAGCATATATGCGTGGACGTACGCTTAACGACGCCTTTATTATTTTAGATGAAGCACAAAATACTACTGTGGAACAGATGAAAATGTTTCTCACGCGTATTGGCTTTGGTTCCAAGGCAGTGGTTACCGGTGATGTAACTCAAATTGACTTGCCAAATGCTAAAGAGTCTGGTCTTAAGCATGTGATGCGTGTATTGCATGAAATTGATGATATTTCATTTTGTCAGTTTCAAGCACGAGATGTCGTTCGGCATCCTCTGGTTAAGAAAATAGTAAAAGCATACGCAAAGCATACGAAAGAATAGAAGATTATATAGAAATGGCAATTCACTTAGATGTGCAAATTGTTTCCGATAGCACGGGTATACCAGATGCAAAAAGCTTTGAACGTTGGGCAGATGCAGTTCCCTCAATAATTCAGACCTCTGCTTGTTTAAGAGTAGTTGATGAAACGGAAGCTCAGGCTCTAAATAATCAATATCGTAATATTAATAAAGCGACAAATGTGTTGTCGTTTCCGGCAGAAATACCATCAGAAATAGGCATTAATTTTCTTGGCGATATCGTAATATGTGCATCTGTGGTCGAGTTTGAGACGAAACAACAAGGTAAAGAATTGGTTTCACATTGGGCGCATTTGTTGATTCATGGTATTTTGCATTTGCAAGGTTATGATCATGAGGATGAGGAGTCTGCAAAGGAAATGGAGAGTCTAGAGATTGAGATATTAAAAAAGTTTAATATCTCAAACCCATATCTATAAAATGTAAATGTAAATGAAAATTAAAAGCGATAATAAGTTCATGCAACCAAGTTTCTTTTCATCTGTGAAACTTCTCATTAGTGGTGTTCCACAGAGTCATGAGCAAATAATTAGTTTGCTAAGGAATGCTGAAAACAAGAATATTTTAAGCAAAGATACTTTTGAAATGATAGAGGGCGCATTTCAAGTATCAAGAATACAAGTGAAAAATATTATGATACCGCGATCACATATGGTGGTGGTGCGAGAAGATACTACTTTGCAAGATATGCTACCTATCATAATAGATTCTGCGCATTCAAGATTTCCTGTGATTGGTGATAGTCGTGATGAAGTGCTAGGAATATTGCTGGCTAAAGATTTATTGCGATTCTTTATCGATGGAAAGCAAGAAGAATTTAGTTTGGATGATGTGTTGCGCCCTGCGGTAGTTATACCCGAATCAAAACGTCTAAACACATTGCTAAGTGAATTTAAAGATGGCCGTAATCATATGGCTGTAGTTGTAGATGAATATAGTAGCATCTCAGGGTTGGTCACCATTGAAGATGTATTAGAACAAATTGTTGGTGAAATAACAGATGAGCATGATGTAGAAGAAGGACGATACATATTTGAGCATTCCAAAGGTCACTTTGGTATTAAAGCGTTAACTCCTATAGAAGATTTCAATGAGTTTTTCTCAACAACATATAGTGATAATGATTTTGAGACATTTGGAGGGTTGGTTCTTAGTAAGTTTGGTCATTTGCCTAAAAAAGGTGAAAAAATTGAGTTTGATAATTTTGAAATAGAGGTGTTACGAGCTGATAGGCGTAGGCTACACTTGTTAAATGTCTCTCATAATCTTTAAGTTATCCCATTCTGGTTTATAAAATAACTTTTCTAAAGTATCCGAAAAGATGTCTGTATTAAATCTGAAAACATTGCTGGTAGCTATTGCGGGTGCTGTTTTGGTTTGCGCATATGCGCCATTTTCATATTGGTGGCTAACATTTATTTGTCCTGCAGTTCTGTATGTAGCAATCGCTAATCAAACAGTTCGGGTTTCTGCAGTATTGGGGTTTGTGTTTGGCCTATTCTTTTTTGGGTTTGGTGTGCCCTGGACGTTTAATAGCATTCATGAGTTTGGTCATGCGCCTATTTTTTTGAGTGCCATACTCGCTGGTTTATTGGTATTTATTCTTGCATTATTTCCAGCATGTGCAGCAGGTTTAACGGTGTATTTGCATGCAAATAAACATTATAAAATATCCACAGTTATTAGTTTTGCTTGCTTATGGGTAGGTTTTGAATGGGTTCGTGGTTGGGTTTTTACAGGCTTTCCATGGTTATTGCTTGGTCATGTACATCATTCGGGACCGTTACAAGGTGTCTTGCCAATATTTGGTTCGTATGGGGCGAGTTGGGTAACTATTCTGTTGGGGTGTTTGGTAGCAATATTATTTTTTGCAAAGTATACGCAAAAAATAATTGCTGCTATATCAACGGTGGTGATTGTCTTGATGTTGTTTTTTGTAAGCCAAATTGTATGGACTTATGCAGAGGATGAAAGTCTCGATGTAGCTCTGATACAGGGCAATATATCGCAAGAGATGAAGTGGGATAGGAGTCAGCATCCATTCATTATGAATAAGTATTTGGATATGAGTAAGCGTCATCTAGATGCTGATGTCATTATTTGGCCTGAAACGGCAATACCAACTTATTACTCAATGGTGAAGGATACTTTTATACAAGAAGTTGGTCGTTCAGCTTTTGAAAATAATATTGATTACTTAATCGGTGTTTTCACTTTTGATCCTAAGAATGGTCATGTGTATAACTCAGTGATGACTTTGGGCAGTGAGCTTGGATTTTATCGTAAGCAACATTTAGTGCCATTTGGTGAGAACCTGCCTTTTCGTGGAATGCTGACTTTTTTAGATAAATATATTGACCTACCTATGGCAGATATATCTAGCGGTGAAGGTCGGCCATTATTAAGGTTGAAAGGTTATCCGGTAGGTGTATCAATTT
>JBGCDX010000136.1:0-2884 GCA_045105815.1 Gammaproteobacteria bacterium | reverse complement strand
CATTCGTTCAAACATTGAGCAAATGAATATTGAGTGTTTACAAAGAGTCGATGTGATTAGTGTTTATAAAGGTAAGGGACTCTCAGAATCGAAGAAAAGCGTCTCTTTAGGCTTGATTTTACAAGAGTTTTCACGCACGCTTACAGATAAAGAAATAGAACAAACAGTCTTATTAATTATTTCTCAACTTGAAGTTAAAGTTGGAGCGGAAATAAGAAGCTAATAAAAAATGGCGCTCACTAAAGCAGAGATGGCAGAAAATTTGTTTGAGGAATTAGGCCTCAACAAAAGAGAAGCAAAAGAACTCGTCGAAATATTTTTCGAAGAGGTTCGTGTCGCATTAGAACAAGGGCATGAGGTTAAACTGTCTGGGTTTGGTAATTTCATTTTGCGTGATAAAAATCAAAGGCCAGGGCGCAATCCTAAAACAGGTGAAGAGATTCCAATTTCTGCAAGGCGTGTTGTTACTTTCCGTCCGGGACAGAAGTTAAAAGCGAGAGTTGAGGCATATGCTGGAAATCAATAATAATAATGAATTGCCGGCAATACCGGGTAAGCGATATTTTACAATTGGAGAGGTGAGTGAATTGTGTGGGGTAAAGCCTCATGTTCTTCGTTACTGGGAGCAAGAATTTCCATCTCTAAAGCCGGTTAAGCGTCGTGGAAATCGTCGCTATTATCAAAGACATGATGTTATTTTAATTCGTCAGATTCGTAGTCTTTTATACGAGCAAGGTTATACTATTGGCGGTGCAAGGCAGAAACTTGCTGGATCAGATGCTAAAGAAGATCAGAATCAAAGCCAACAAGTTGTTCATCAAATGCGAGTCGAGCTTGAAGACTTGCTTCAAGTTTTGAAACGCTAACTATCCTATAGACCTATATCAGATCTTGTTACCTTTTTATATCGGGGTGTAGCGCAGCCTGGTAGCGCACCACACTGGGGGTGTGGGGGTCAGAGGTTCGAATCCTCTCATCCCGACCATGAATATAATTGGGTGTAGTTGAGGTCAATTCATGATGTACAACCTACTGTTTGGTAAATACATTCTGATAGTCAGCTCTGAGCTCGCACTCACTGAGTATAGCTTCTATACTTACATGCTAATAAATTCATGGTTTATCAAGGTGCAGACTTAGCTTCCTTTAAACTAGTAACGCTCTAATTTAGATAAGTACGTATTTATCTGTTCTAGCGTATTGTTAATAGATAAATACATATGTCACCTGATTTTCATTTTGATTTAGAACTAGCCTTACTTATCGGGGCGTTGGTTACTGGGTTTGTTTGGTTGCTGGATATACTGTTTTTAGGTAATAAGCGACGTAAACGTGCCCTGGAATACTCGTACAATTCGACACATGGTCAAGAAGCCATGGAGTCGATAAATAAAGAATATCGAGAGCCATGGTTTTTAGATTTATGTAAGTCTTTTTTTCCTATTCTTCTTATCGTATTAATTTTGCGCTCCTTTATTGCCGAACCCTTTCGAATACCATCGGGTTCAATGATGCCAACTTTATTGCATGGTGATTTTATCCTGGTAAATAAATTCTCATATGGCATTCGTTTGCCTGTATTGCATAAAAAAGTGTTGAATATAGGTGCTCCACAACGTGGAGATGTCGCAGTATTTCGTTTCCCTAAAAATCCTGCAGATGATTATATTAAGCGCGTGGTAGGCTTGCCTGGTGATCATGTTGCTTATCGTGATAAAAAGTTGTACATCAATGGTGAATTGATGGCTCAAAATAAGAGTGGAATATATGAGGGTCAAGGCGCTAACAGCGTAATGAATGGAGCGACAATTCTGCGTGAAGATCTAGATCAGCAACCACATGATATATTATTGAAAAAAATTGGTTATAACGCACCAAGTGAATTTATGGTGCCTCAGAATCACTATTTTGTAATGGGTGATAATCGCGATCATAGTAGTGATAGTCGTATTTGGGGTTTTGTTCCTGAAGAAAACTTAGTAGGACGTGCTTTCTTGGTTTGGATGAATTGGGATTTTGCTGGCAAAAAGTTTAATTTCAATCGCGTTGGAGAGAAAATTCTTTAATATGAGGGAATTCAAATGATAACGATGTATAGACAACGTGGCGCCACATTTGTATTTTGGGTATTTTTCATAGCGTTAATAGGTTTTTTGTTAATGCTTGGTGTTAAACTTTTCCCAGTGTATTACAAAGGCTTTACTACACAAAAAATTGTTGAAGAGATTGCGATAGACATGCAAGGTAAAAAACCTAATAAGAAGCAATTGTGGCAGTCTATTTCAAAACGAATTAATATAAATAGTGTGTATGGTGTGAATAAAGAACATTTTGTTTACGAAAAAAATAAAAATTCAGTTGAATTTGGTTTGGATTATGAAGTTAGGGTTCCTGTTATAGCGAATCTCGATGCAGTAGCAAAGTTTGATCAGCGCCAAACTATAGTCACTAAAAAATAATTTTTAGTTATAAAGTTAAGAAGAAAGTCATTGGGTCTTGTCGAATTACTTGGGGAAGATCTATTACGTTCAGAGCATTGTCTTAGGGCTTTAACGCATCGAAGTGTGAGCAGTAAAAACAATGAGCGCTTGGAATATTTAGGCGATTCATTGCTTGGTTTTTTTGTAGCAAATTGGTTGTATAATCATTTCCCATCTTATCCTGAAGGTGATTTAACTCGAATGCGTGCTCATCTTGTTAGAAAAGATACTCTGGCAGAAATCGCACGTGAATATAATTTTGCTGATCATTTGGTTCTGGGTGCAGGAGAGCTGAAGTCTGGTGGGCTGCGACGATCTTCAATATTGGCAGATGCACTTGAAGCATTGATTGGTGCAGTCTTTATAACTAATGGTTATGAGAGTGCATGTGAATTTATAGAAAA
>JBGCDX010000135.1:0-7191 GCA_045105815.1 Gammaproteobacteria bacterium | reverse complement strand
GGTTGAATTAGTTAAGCGCATCACTCAAGCATCAAGTAAATTATTTTCACAAGAAGTATCCTTCGAAGTGCTTTGTGATGATGCTGAGTATTTGGAATTGTGGGAAGAGGAGACTGTGGCGGTTTCTCTGGTGGTTTCAGAACTAATTACGAATGCAATGAAGCATCGTTCGCCAGATGCAGTTGATTCAGATGGAGTGCGCGTAATCCTTCAAAATGATGAATCGAAATTGATAATTGAAGTCGCTAACGTCCTTCAGAATGCTGAAATTCATACGTTTAACTTTGAGGAGAGTTTGGCGAATGGCGGTGTAGGTTTGGGCATGATGCAGTCGTTAATGCCTCCTGAAGGAGCTGAACTTGAATATAGTCAAGAGGGTAATTACTTATTAGCAACACTTAACTTGCAACCTCCTGTAATACTTAATATGTATGCTTCCGAAATGAACATACTAGAAGCTGTATCATAAAAATTACGTAAATACATAATTTTATTAAATAAAATAAGATAAATTATCACTATAACTTTGTAGTAAATGGGGTGTATCAATTGTCTAAAGCACAAATCTTACTTGCAGATGATGACCGCGTTATTCGCGTTACTCTGGCTAAAAATTTGCGTCAACACGACTTTGATGTGCTCGAAGCCAGTAGCGGAAGAGAGGCCGTGCAAATCGGGTGTGAACTGAAGCCTGATCTTGCGATTATGGATTTTCAAATGCCCGATATCACGGGTGTTGAAGCTGCTCATGAGCTCAGAGAAAAAGCTGAAGTGTCTTGTATTTTTCTATCCGCCTATTCAGATGATGAATTTGTGGCCAAAGCCGCTGAAGCAGGAGCGTTAGGGTATCTGGTTAAACCCATAGATGTTGAGCATGTGCTGCCGACCATAGAATCGGCTATGCAACGTGCAGCAGAAATTAGGCAACTGAAACAAACGGAATCGCAACTCAATACTGCATTGCAACAAGGGCGCGAAACGAGCATTGCAATTGGCATTCTCATGGCACGCTACAATATTAGCTCAGAGCAAGCATTTGAAATGTTACGTTCAGAATCCCGTAATCAGCGTAAAAAAGTAGGGTTAATCGCTTCAGAGCTGGTGAAGTCTGTGGATAATGTTAATAAGTTTACGGGTGATATGTTTGATCGTACAAATATTAAATCTAATTAATTTGTGAGCTATTTACGTTAGCTAGTCACATAAACTAGTTACATAAGTGAGTATTAAAATTAAATTACTAAAAAGGTCGCTGTAAAATTAGGTTAATAATTAGACAAATCTACATCAAAGTTTAAGTGGTTTAGTAAAGGTGTATGTAACTCACTAATACTGTTTGGGTTATATTTGTATTATACAGCTATGAATTTTTATTCAATCTAAAAAACCTTATTAGTGCTTGATTTGGTTATATTATTGGCCTATAAAGTGTAAGCAATAAAAAGAATATTTATGGGTATGTCTGCCCATCATATAAGCAGGACTTAAACCAACGTCCTATCACTGGCTCGTACACATCGAGCTATCTAACGTCTTAAAACACGACGTTTACATGTTACTCCGGGCCTAATACCTGCCTGATCAATCTATGAATTTACGATTTGTTTGCTGTGCGTTTGTGCGCAGTTGCAAAACGAAATTTAGTTAGATTCGATTGAGGCGAATATCTTCTCAATTTAACCAAAGCTAAATTTCAAACAGTGAAGCATGTTCTTCGTTGGAGAAGAAATTTTGCAATTTGTATTAAGCCATTGGGTTTAACCAATAGGTTTAAATAGATTCAAAAGTTTAAAGCATGTTTTTTAATGTTAAGACTACTAGGAGGGAGGATATGAAAATATCTAAATCAATAATGCTATCGATGGTAGCGGCGCTGTTCGCAGTTCCGTTTGCGAATGCGATGGCGGAAGACGACGCTGGAGGTTGTGACTATGATCTTCGTACAGGCGCCGTTTATGTAAATGAAAATCGCACGAAACGCGATGATGACGGGAATGCACAGCAAAACCGTTTAATCGTATTATCTCGAGGAGAAGGCGGAGCTCTTACTGAAGTGCAACGTGTTGAGTCTGGCGGTTATGGTAATGATGATGGAATCGTAACGTCGGGTCAGTTCTCTGTAATTGTGCAGAACTTTAGAAATCGTCAATATGTAATGATGATTAATGCAGGTTTTGATCCAACAAGCGACAGCTTAGACGGTTCAGTATCAGCATTCCGTGTTAACAAGTGTGGTGTAACACTTACCGATACGGCTTCTACTAAAGGTCAAGAGCCTCGTTCAGTTTCACGTGATGCCCGTCGTGTATTAGGCTTCAATCGTGACTTAGTGGGTGTTGTCAATGCGGGTTCTGGTGAAGTTGAATTCAATGGTTGCCCAGGCTTGCCGGTTGGTTTCTTAACACCAGTTGGCTCTACTTGTGGTGAACGACCTCCAGTCGAAGACTTTGAAGGCACATCTTACATTATATACCGTTTCAACAATCGTCGCGGAACATTCCGTGAAATTGCGAATGAAGATACGGTAGATGAAAATGGTGATCCAGCTCAGATGTCATTCATCAATGAAGGCCGTCAGTTACTTATTTCACAACGTAATACATTCTTTGCGTTAGGTAACGGAACTGAAGACGACATCATTGAAGTCATTAAACTACGTTTAAATGGTCGTCCTATGGCAGATCGTTCAGGTTTTGCGACAACGTTAGCTAATTTCTTAGGCTATAACATTGATGGCGCAAGCCCTGATTCAATTGCACCTCGTTTTTCTAACCCTGTTATCAGTGAAACTTCTGGTAATGACAACTTTGGTTTCTCAGTACTCCCAGTTGCAGGTGAAGACTTTAATGATTGTGTTGTGATGACTCATGGTAGTTTCCAACAACGTGGTCAAGGTGGTACGTCGCAGTTCACCATTAATAAGCATGGTGCAAAAGTGCGAGTTCAACCAAACAAGCCTGATCTAGGTGATGATACTTGTTGGAGTCAAATTTCAACGCGTACCAGTACCGTGTATGCACAAGCGTTCTTTAACTCAGGTATTTCGATTCGCAGAATGGATCTTCAAACGTGTGTGATGGAAGATGGTGGCCCACCGGTAATCGTTGTAGATGGAGTTCCTCAGTTTGGACCTCTTCAAAATATTCGTCACAGAATATCTAGTTCTCCAGCGAATGATGCAAATGGTGGCGCGATCCCAACCGATCAAAGCGACTTCCTATATCAAGCAGGTGGTTTAGATATGGCGTTAAGTCAAAATGCTACCGGTACAGAGTATCTTTATGCATTGAACACGCCTGTGCCTTTCGCAGGTATTCCGGGCGGCAACCCAGACGGTTCTACTAAAGTACAGAACAGTTCAGGTGACTTCCTTTGGATTCCAGGTGGACCTACCACAATTGCACTCTACGACGTAGTTGAAGATTGTGATGGTGTAACAACTATCTTTAAGGGTGCTGATGCCGATGGCAATCCTGTAGATGATTGTCGTCCTGGTGACCTAGTAATGGTTGGCCGATATGCACCTGGTGATATCAGCAGTAGCGGTTTTGGTATCGCTGCAATGTAGTAAAGCTTTCTAAGGTATAGATTGCCTAGAAAGTGCTCTTAGTGGTCTAGAGCAGCGAACCTTGGTTGGCTGCTCTGCATTAAGATTTAACAATGAAAGTAACTAGTTAATGAATAACTAGGAAGTACACATTTTTTTTATTGATGTTGTTTTAGGACAAATTGGAAAAGCCCCTAGATAACGCGCTTTTGAGTACATCAATAGAAATTTATATATAGCTGTTTAACGAATCCTTTGCCTAGAACATGCATGGATATGTGTTAAACCAAATTTTTAATTTGGGAGGAAAAAGTGAAACAGCACTTTACTAAAGTTTTTTTAGCGTCAATGCTATTGGTCGTCGCGCCTCTTGCGAGTGCAAAGATTGCCATTGCAGATGATGCAATTCCTGATGCAATTCAGGCCCTCTTACCCTCTGATGATGGAAGTTCTGATTTAGCTGCTCAAGAAGCAGAATTCTTGTCAGAATTTGCTGAAGATGATGATAGCGGTGTAGCACTTTCCGATGCAGATGTTGAAGTAATTGTTATGTCAGATAGCGATGATTCATCAGATGCTTCATCTAACAGTAGCGGTTCTAGCAATAACGCTGGCGGTTCTGCCGGTAGCGCAGCTAATAATGGCATTCAAGTTGCAGCATTGGACGGCGTTCCACAAGAAATTCTTGATATTTTGCAAGAGCTTTTTGGTGACGGTGGTGATGCGGGTAACGGTGGCGATGCTGGCAACGGCGGAGACGACGGTGAAGGCGGTGAAGGCATTAGCAATGTAATTACTGATGAGTTAGTGACTCAATATGATGATGTTGCATTTAGCTCTGATTTCTATAACCGTAACGGTAATGGGCCAGCACTACGTACTACTATTACTCAAGATAGCCTGCCTAGCATGAGTCTTACTGAGATTCGTCAACAAGGTGCTTTGATGTACACCACACCATTCCGTCATGCGGATGGACACGGTGATGGACCAGGCATTAACCCTAATGACCCAACCACTGAAAATGGTTCGGGTGATGGTGATGGAATTCTCGGTAACACCGGACGACCTACCTTGCAAGGCAATGGTACTTGGTTACGTTTGAATGGCATGGACACTCAGACGTGTTTAGAGTGTCATGGTGTAATTGATAATTCTGTTATACCAGCAGTATTAGGTGTAGCTGGACAAGCAGGTATTTCAGCATCACCTTTCTTTAACTCCAGAAATGCTGATATCGATGATTCAGATGGTAATAGTCTTGATCGTCTAGGTATCGCTGCATTTGATGGTCGTGCCATTAACCCACCTAAGAACTTAGGTATGGGTGGAGTTGAATTAGCCGGTAGGGAGATCACTCTTCGATTGAACAGGATTTCTAATCTTGCTTCACGTTTAGCTCAACGAGCAGATCGTCGTGTACGTTTACCACTAGTGGCTAAAGGTGTCGACTTCGGTGACATCATTGCTAAACCAAGCGGTGATCTTGATACATCAAGTGTTGAAGGTGTAGATGGAGACTTAGTTATTCGTCCATTTGGTCGTAAAGGTGAATTCGATACTATTCGCGGGTTTGATACCGGTGCGATGGCATTCCATATTGGTATGCAATCGGTAGATGAATTCGGTCCTGGTGATCCTGACGGAGACGGAATTGAAGATGAGTTAACCACGGGCGAAATGTCTGCGTTACATATCTTCTTGACCACAACTGAGCGTCCATTCCAACAGGAATTGTCTACGAATAAGCAGCAGCGTGGTGAGCGAATCTTCGACCGTATCGGTTGTGCAGGTTGTCATAAGCCTACGATCAATACTCGAAACTCTGTACTTGAGTATCGTATCTCAGGTGGTGGCGTTATAGATCCTGATACCGAGCAAGATCCTTACTTTTCAGTTGATTTAAGTAGTGATTTGGCTGATGGAGCTAACTTTGAAACTAACAGTCGTGGTGGTATCAAAGTGCCAATCTTCTCAGACTACAAACGTCACAACATGGGATCCCGCCTAGCGGAATCGTTCCATGCATTAGAGACACCTGATTGTGATAATGAAGTAGCAGGTACCGAGATCACTAACTGTAGCTTCCTTACGATGAAGTTATGGGGTCTAGCGGATACCGCTCCTTATTTGCATGATGGTCGTGCGTTGACTGTATTCGAAGCCATTGCATTCCATGGCGGAGAAGCACAGCGAGTACGTGATCGTTTCTTGAACCTAAGCGAAGGTGGTCAAAATGCACTACTTTCATACTTAGGTACTTTGAAGAATCCAGTGAACCCTAACCAAGATGTGTTAAACCAGGTTCAGCTTGGTCCTAACTAAAGCTTGTTAGAACTCACAAAGGATTTGTGATAATCAAAAGCCGGGGCAAGTAATTGCCCCGGCTTTTTTTTGTATTCAATAAGTTATCAACTTAAAAACGATTCTGAAATTTATTGTTAAGTCATATAAAATAATCAAATGACGTGCATTAAAATAATAATTTCTATTGTTGTTATAGCTGTTTTTCTGATGGCTGGATTGTTAGTGACAAAGGTGCGAAGTGAGGGCGCAGAATTGGTGCGTGAGGCCGATAGGTTTAATGTTCCTATCGTAAAGGAAGTAATGTCTGAGCTTTCAGAATGGAACTATGAGCGTCTAATGCCATATGTCAACAAAGGCTTTATTAAAGTATTTTCAAAACAAGAATTTCAAAAAGAATTAGATCATTTAAGTGTGTTAGGTCGTGTTAAAAACATTAAGCATATTAGGCATGCAGGTCACAAACGCTATAAGCATTGGCTGTTTTCTAGTTGTGCCGTCAACAAATATTCAGTTTCTACGGAATTTGAAAAAGGGAAAGGCACTGTAGTGTTTGATCTGAATCAATGTCATAAAAAGGTTAAGGTCACTTTTTTTCAAGTGCACTCAAAATCATTGCCCATGAGATTGCAACCTTAAGCTTAGGTTTTAAATATTTATAGTTAATATGTGACAAATGTAATGTATAAGTTAAATTTATTTTTATTTTTATTTTTATTTTTTGCAATGGTTGCGTGTAGCGATACGTCAAACAATAACATCCAAACTTGGCAGATAGGTGGGCAACAAAGTATGTTGAAAACCATCTTTGAACAAGATGAGCCAAAAAATATAAAAATTTGTGCAGATGAATACAAAGATATTGGATTTTCTACTACCATAAACATACATTATGATGACAATATCTATCATCAGCTTTTAGTAGGGTTATGTATAACGGTTAATGCAAAAAAAGTTAAAGTCTTGTTTGCGACAGCATCTAGCGGAAAAATGGCGCGTGGTACGTTTGAAATATTGAATTGATAAAAGTATTTGGTGTGAAAGGTTGCAGAATTGTCCTCAAAAGTAACAAAGATATTTCTAGTTGATGATGATCGCATTGTTTGTCATTCGCATACACTAATTTTGCAAAAATATGATTATGAGGTTGAAGTGTTTAATTCTGCTGAAGCGTTTATAAAGGCACATCCCAAGCCGGTTGATGGAATATTGGTGCTTGATCATAATATGTCTGGAATGACGGGGTTGGAGCTACAACAGAAGTTAAATGAAGATAAAATTAATATACCCATCGTCTTTATTACTGCGATGCATGGGGCCGTGCACGATATCGCCATTCA
>JBGCDX010000134.1:0-11485 GCA_045105815.1 Gammaproteobacteria bacterium | reverse complement strand
CGCCTGAAACATCATGATCCATTTTGATGACTCCTTTTTAACTGCCTTACCATTAATCTCTACCGTCCCATTAAAGCCACCTAATAGGCCGGCCACAATATGAAGCAAAGTAGATTTTCCACAGCCAGAACGACCAATAATTACCAGAGACTCACCTGGCTCTGATTGCATATCCAACTTTTCAAAAGTCAGAGGAGATTTTGCATTATAACGATGCGTAACCTCTTTAAGATTTATGCTAACGCCAGCACGTTCTGACATATGTTTATTTTCCTTGTGTATATTCGTTGTTTTAATGCAGCTCTCATCAGACCCAGTACTAAGTAATGAGTTAATCGTTCCTGTTAGTAATTCTTGTTTACTCAACTAACGCTCCATTACTTTTATTCTGCAATAACTTTGTCACACCATTCTGTATCTTCTACAAACGTATCTGGGTTGCCAGGTTGCCCACCTGCATTGGCCATATCCTCTTCTGTAATACCACGAGCGCGAGAACATGCGCCACAAAATTCAATTCGTGCACCTTCTGATAGAACATCTTTCCATTGATCTGCTACTGAAGGCCATCCCACTGGTTTTAAATTTTCACGCACGACTTCACGCGCAAGACAAACTGCTTCACCAAGTAGAAATATACGAACTTCATGACCAGCACTCGCTAGAGCATGGCCATGCCCTAGAACCATTGCGGCTCTAGTAGGGTCATCACTACCCCATGATGCTTTCATAAATATTTTCACAGAACTCCTTCCTAGTTATTTTTATCTCGCTTTTTTATATATTTTGTTGCGAGATTTTTAATCTGTAATCACACCATATTTAAACGTTTATCAACCTCTTTCATACGGCTCTTTAAATCTTCCTCATCTATCAATCCACGACGAATCATTGAGTGCGCTAAAGCTAATAATTGCCTCTCAGGAAATGGGACATCTTTATAATGCTCATCTGTAAGCTCATCTTCTTCCCAACGACGCTCTACGCCTGGTAGTGCACATGACACTTCTGAAAGCACATCACAAGTTGCTTCAAGTGTTATCTTCCAGGGTGGATCAGGATTCTCGACTCCCCACTTCTTACTTAAATCACGCCAAGACTTACCATTCGCTTTAGCTTTAACTTCTTCCAGCAACGACACAGAAGATTTATCCAATTTTCTTTTTACCATCTCTTCATCAAGTGAGATTTTTTCTGGATTAATGTCTACCATAGTCTTAGTGCCCGTATGGGTTCACAGCTGGGCGCACATATCGTTTATCATTAGACGTTTTACCTGGCTTGGGTTTTGCAACACCAATCAAACAATCTCGCGTAACAATTTCGGTCAACTGATCTTCAGTCCAACCATCCGTTCCTTCAGGTCGTTCAGGCATCACGATGTAACGTGTCTTTTGATTAGAATCGACCACTCGCACTTCAACTTCTTCGGATAATTGCAAACCAAATTCTGCTAATACTTGACGCGGCCAACGCACTAAACGTCGTCGATAATTTGGTGTGCGATACCATTCGGGTGATTGACCGAGAATAGGACGCGGATAACAAGAGCAAAGCGTACAAACCACGACATGCTTTACCGTCGGTGAATCTGCCATTACACGCAAATTACAATAATCACTAGGTGTGCCAAATTTAGTTGGCATTTGGTTTACCCAATCAATTCCCACTTCAAGACTTGCTTTAGGACCGTCTTCTATACATAACTTTTTATACTCAGGATCTAACCAGGCTTTTGCCACTAATCGTGCAGCAGGTACTGGACCAAGCGTATGCATATACTCTGTCCATGCATTATGATCTTCTTGAGTGAACAAACCTTTTTCGATGGCCAGTTCTCGTACTGCAAGTTCAAGTATTTCAAATTCACTGACTTCATCTACCATAGGTGCAGCTTTATGATTTTTTGACATGTGCCTCTCCTCTTTTCTCGTTCTTATTATTTGGTCGTGAATTATGCAGGCTCTAACCCATGCTCAGGTATTTCTGTTTCTAATGTATCGTTAGAAAAAGTATCCGAATATTCAGGCCAAATATCACTTTGTTTAAACAGCACGCTATACATCCATTCAACATTGTCAGTGTTATCCCAAGCCTCATCTTCTGCTGGTGGAGACTCATACACTAATCGCACAACCGTTGCTTCCAAACCACGTGTATACATTGGCGTACGGGTGTAAAATAGATCTGATATATCACGTACCTTAACTTTATCACCCACTTTAAATTTTGCGGTTCCTGCTTCACCTTTGAAGCATTGTGGATCACCGATACCAGTGGCTTTTTTTGCATGATGTTCTAAATCATAATGTGGCTTACTCATAACGTTTCTTAACCTCATCAATTTTTTCATGGAGTTCAGTTAGAGAGACAAACTGCTTGTCTACCAATATCAAAGCAGCGGTTAACAACCAACGCCCGTAGTAAGGCAAACCTAAATATTGTGTTTGACCCACATCAACGTTTTGACGTCGCCTTCTTTCTTCTGCAGTCCAAACGCCACGCCACGCTAACACTTCGCACGTAACAAACGTATTATGTTCCCAAACCTCTTCTTCTTTCTCTTCCCATGGAATAGGCACATCGTGTTCACCGCCGACATCATGCGCGGGACGTGTATACGCACGATACATTTCATTTGTAATCTCATCAGGCGCGGGCGCATGTGTTTCTTTGTGAATCGCTGGCTGCAACATACCAACATAATTAAGATGACCAAGCACTCTATTGCGTGTAGGTGTTGACATAACCTAGTGTCTCCTCTGATATTTATAATTCTTTTAAATCTATTGCCTCACTTTTAGGATAGTTTTTTCATAAAAAAATTATCTAAAGCGTATTTATTATTTTTATAAGACAACAAATTACTTGGTGACAAGTCTAATCTTGTCGTGCTATTAATCCATTACTTTGTTTTTATCACTCCCATAGGATTTGGCTATGCAACAACGAGACATCTTTCCTAGATCGCTTCAATACTTGGTTGCGATCGCCGAATATGGAAGTTACACACGCGCAGCAGAAGCTCTACATGTGTCACAACCAACACTGTCACAACAAATCAAACAACTTGAAGAATCATTACAATCATCATTGCTAGATCGCACAGGTAGAACTGTGCAGTTAACAGATGCAGGTGAGATTTATTTACGCCATGCACGACGCGCTAGAGGTGAACTTGATGGTGGCGCCCGTGCAATACTTGACGTACAAAACTTAAGTAGGGGCTCGTTACGATTGGGCTGGACACCTATCACGGATCATTTAACTTGCTCTTTACTAGAAAATTATAACTACATGTATCCAGGCATCAATCTACACACTTATGATATGCCTCAAGATGACATTGAAATTTCTGTTGCAGAATCTAAAATTGATATTGGCATTGTATTTACCAAGCCATTTGCAGCAACCGCTAGGCCTAATGAGCTAGAAATGGATGTTTTATTTGAAGAAAAGTTCTGTGTAGCGGTAGGCAAGAAACACTCTAGATCAAAACAAAGAGAACGAATGACCGCAAAAAACTTGGAGCAAGAATCATTGGCATTGTTGAATACAGACTTTGCCTTACGACGGCATGTCGATGATTACTGTAATGAATGTGAAATTGAACCCAGGTTTGCAATTGAAAGTAATTCACTCAGTGCAATAATCTATCTAATTGAAAACCGACCCCTTGCCACCATTCTCCCCCTTAGCATTGTGATAAAAGAAGGCTTACATCCAATCATGCTATCGCCTGAAATTCAACGCAAAGAAATTACCTTAATTTATCGTAAAGACGGTTACAAAAGCCCTGCCAGTGTGGCCTTTTCTGATCTAGCGCATGATTGGAAAAATAATAAATTTTCTAATAAATTAAAATATGACCTTCATGATAACGATTAATTATTAGAGTAATTACAAAATAGTTCATGTTTTAGTTAATTCATACTATTTGAATTACTGCAATATATTATGTAATAGTAATGAGCGATCCAGTAATTATTAACACGAGACTAAAGTAATGAATAAAGAAGAAATGACGGATGCAATCGTATCGGCAAAAAAATCCAAAGGGTTAAAGTGGGAAAATATAGCTACTAATGCCGGTATGTCCACATCATTTATAACCTCGGTATGTTTAGGCATGAATACTGCTACCGAAGAAGTTGCAAAGAAAATTTGTGGAACTCTCAGCCTTGGAGATGAAGTTTGCACTACTCTACAAGAATTTCCTTACAAAGAGTGGAGCAGAGAAGTACCAACCGATCCGGTTATCTATAGGTTATATGAAATGATTGGCGTATACGGACCTACAATCAAAGAAATTATCCACGAACAATGCGGAGATGGAATAATGAGTGCGATTGATTTCAATATGGACGTCCAAAAAGAAGACAACTCAAAAGGTGATCGTGTAGTTATCACCTTAAGCGGTAAATTTTTGAAATATTCTTCCTGGTAAAACACTTCAATTAACTACCCACTTTGCATTTTATTCAATAATGCAAGCAGCAGAAGAAGCATTACTATCATTCTTCAATCAAGTAGCACTAAAAAATCCAGCAGTTTTGGTGACACTAAATTCTGAGGAGTGTTTCGATATAAACACGGAAAGATGGAAATTTAAGTTGCCTGATTTACATCTTTTCCTTCAACAACAAGAAAGTGCTTTTGCGCATATTGACTACAATTCATTTCGTAAAATCTTATTCAACTGCCCTATTAATCAGAACGTAAAGTCAAATGGAAGTAGAATTATTATTACTGAAAACCATAACAATGTAGACAAAACTCAATACACTTTAATATGGGGCTAGATTAAGATCTGGCTTAAGAATTAGCTTAGCATGTGGCTTTAGGAAATGGCCAAATCATCTCTAAGCAAGATTAATATTCTGTTTGTTTATATTAGATTATCCACGTTTTTCTTTACTTGCCACTGCAAAGTGAATAATTGAATACGAGATACCAAAGCCTATAAACATTGAAATTATTATCAATATAATATTTTCCAGATTAATATCTCCACCAAGCTTAGTGTTTATGTCTAACATCATCGCGAGCACGTTCATAATTATGAGTGCCAGAAACACTCCGCCAAAGAATATAATGCGAAAAGGCCGTGTACCGGCTGTAAGAAAATCAACGAATTTATTTATCAACAAGCTCATAAAGTTTTACTTATCAAAAAGAAGATCATCTCATAAGCACAACCTTAATCCATCATTCAGCTTAATAATTATTTAATGTTTTTAAATAATGTTGCTTAATTGTACCGATTGGTACAATATATTTATATCAATAATTACATTAAAGGACCTCATCATGTCTGAACGACCCCCCTTACCTCCTTTCACAAAAGAGACAGCAATTGAAAAAGTACGTATGGCAGAAGACGGCTGGAACATAGGCATTCCTGAAAAAATTGCTCTTGCTTACTCTGAAGATAGTGTGTGGCGTAATCGAGATGAATTTTTAACAGGTCGCGACGAAATCATTGCTTTTCTAACGCGCAAATGGACTAAAGAGTTAGATTACAGATTGATTAAAGAACTATGGGCATTTTGCGATAACCGTATAGCCGTACGTTACCAATATGAGTCCTGTGATACTGATGGAAATTGGTTTCGATCCTATGGAAATGAGAATTGGGAATTTGATGAAGGTGGATTAATGAGAAAAAGACAAGCGAGCATTAATGATGTACCGATCAAAAAGTCCGAACGTAAATTTTTATGGGAAAAAGGACCACGACCCAGTGATTTTCCTGGTTTGACTGAACTAGGTTTATAACTCAATGGCTCGAGACATTTCGGAACGTCATGATGTAATCCCTATCCTTGGCGAAGTATTTCGAGAATATGGCTTTCCTGGCACCACGCTTGCTGAAATCACACATCGAACCGGCCTTGGCAAAGGCAGCCTTTATCATTTTTTCCCAAAAGGAAAAAAAGAAATGGCGGAGTGCGTGTTAGATGATGTAGCAAATTGGTTTGAGAGTAATGTTTACCTGCCCCTGCATGAAAACCAAAAACCAAAACAAGGCATCCATAATATGTTTAAGGCCGTGGATGAGTATTTCTGCTCAGGTGAAAGAATATGCCTTATAGGTGCATTTTCATTAGATGCTACTCGTAATGAATTTGCAGATAAACTAAATTCATATTTCACATCTTGGAACGAAGCACTTACTTCTGCTCTAAAACGAACAGGACTAGACACCAAACATGCTAAAGATATTGCTGAAGATATCGTTTCAAGTATTCAAGGAGCATTAGTTTTAGCACGATCACAGAGTGAGCCAAAAGTGTTCACTCGTGCATTAAAACGACTGCAAAAAAGGATAGAAACAAGCATTCAAGTTAATATTTAGAAAAAATATTTTCTAAGGACTAGCTTAAGCACGTTCAACTCTAAAGCTCGGACTGCCAACGATCATGCTTAGACGCTTCACCTAAAACCTTAACAATCAATAGTAAAATTCTCACTTATTTGATTATTAAGGTAATTACACTGCAATAACTAATGGTAATTTCAAGGTCTATAGTTAAATCCTATAGTGATTATAACTACAAAGTATTCGGTTTCATTAGTTTCTTTCCTTAGTATATTCATTAGATTAAATGAATGGACCATTAATTAAGTATATTAGTAGTTACTTAAGTAAAACCTCAAAAAACACTTCTGTAATTTCTAATAACCTAATCCGTCACTTATATCATCAGATACCAGTTTTAGATAATTAATAATAATAAATAAATTACTAAATTTACTAAGTAATTTACTAAATAAGGAGAAGTGAGATGAGTATAGCTAATCAAGCTACGAGCTTATTGTCTCAAACACAAACTGAAACAATTACGCGCAACCCTGGATTTTCCATACTAGCCACAATAGTAATAAGTGTTTTTATCATTAGTGCGGTTGGTTTAGTTGGTCCAGAAGTTATTCATAACGCAGCACATGATATACGCCATGGATTGGCCTTTCCATGCCATTAGGTCCACACCACTAAAATCCTTTCATCAAGAATTGCTCTTAAAAGATGACTTTGAAAAGTCTAAGTAGGGCATTAAATTCATTTAACTTAGAGATGGATGTTAACAATGAGATTATTTAACAAAATATTCTTGATTGCGCTAATTTCTGGTGCGATTGCAGGTCTTATGCTCGGTGGATTACAACATTTCACCGTTGTTCCCATGATATTGGAAGCAGAAAGCTACGAGATTAGCGATACAAATGAAACACATACTGCAGATGAAGAAACAGAAGCGTGGGGACCTAAAGACGGAGCTGAACGTACATTTTTTACAATTACAAATAGTGTGATCGTAGGCATCGGCTTTGGTTTATTATTATCAGCATGTTATGCAATACGCCGCAAAGTTACATGGCAACAAGGTGCTTTATGGGGCTTGGCTGGGTTTATTGCATTTCATCTAGCACCCTCTTTTGGTTTGCCACCAGAATTACCTGGAGATGCTGCTGCACAATTAGAACAACGCCAAGTGTGGTGGACACTCACCGTTATACTTACCGCATTAGGATTATGGATAATTGCTTTTCAACCAAAACCTTACTTAAAGCTCTTTGGTGTAGCGTTACTAGCCCTGCCCCATATATTTGGCGCACCCCAGCCAGAAGTTCATCAAGGTTTGGCCCCTGAATCACTTAGAACTGCGTTTAGAATTTCCTCTTTAGCAACCAATGCTGTTTTCTGGGTAGTGCTGGGGTTAGTCAGTGCTTATACATTTAATAGATTAGAAAACCGAACAGAAAAAACTACAGCTGATCCAACTATGGTTAAATAAAGTAATCTACTTAATTAATCTATAAAAAATCTCTTTAGTAATAACATCAAAATGCAAAGTAAACATTATTATTTTTAATAATTTAATTTAATCTACTCACATAAAACTAATAATAATAGTGAGACAAAGAAGCATAAAAATAATTATCTGGACAACTATATTCATAGCAATAATCTCTCCTAATACCTCAAGCGCATACGACCTTACTGATTCAATTTCAATCGAAGCTACTGCTACTGCAATTGCACAACATGCAGATTTAGATAACGTACTTAATGAATCTGGTAACGAAATTTCTGATACAGGCCGAAGTGCAACAACGTTAGATATAGGTATCAATTTTCATCCAACAGATAATGATGAGTTTCAAATTATTTATAGCTTTGCTGAAGGTGAAGCCATTAATGGAATAGGAGGTTTTAGTCTTGCGCCATTTGCGGATGATTTAGAAGAAGATCTAAGCGATATCAATAGCAGTGATCGCTACAACCTGTTAGAAGCATGGTATAAGCATACGTTTGATTTTAATGAGCAGGCTTCATTAGGTATAACAACAGGGATAATAAGTTCATCTGGGTATATTGATGATAATGAATATGCTAATGATGAAGTCTCCCAGTTTATGAATGACATTTTTGTCAACAACACCTTGGCCAATTTACCTGATTATGATGTCGGAGCTGCATTAGAATTTGAATCTGGCCTTTGGTCAGTAAAAGCAGTAGCTCTTGAATCAGAAAATGAAGATCGAAATGATTATAACTATTATGCATTTCAGATTGGTCATCATGTAACAACGCATTGGGGAGCTGGAAATTATCGCGTCTATGCTTTTTCAACTAATGATGAATTTATTGACAATGATGGTATTAAAGAAGACAAACTTATTGGTTATGGTTTATCCATGGATCAACAGATTAGTGAAAACATTGGTTTTTTTGCACGACTAGCTTGGCAGGAAGACAAAGTCCCTGTTGATCATAATGAAATGATTTCATTTGGACTGTCTATTGCTGGCAACAGGTGGAACAGACCAAATGACACATTTGGTGCCGCGATTGCCTTTCTTGATGGCGCAAGTAAATCAAGCTCTGAAATTAATAATACCCAAGTATTTGAAGCCTATTATAAATACCTGCTCACAGATCACTTTGATTTAACGTTAGATGCACAATGGATTGAAGATAATCTTCGTGAAAGCAAGGATCCTGAAGGTGCATTATTAGCGTTACGATTTAACGCTAATTTTTAAAGATATTTTTTAGCATCTATTTGCCAAATATTCGTGATATTTTTTCACGTAAAGCAGGCCTGCTTTCTAATTTTTTAATCTTTTCTTCCTGCCTCAGCAATTGCTCTCGAGAATAATGTGGTTCAGCGATAGCATCCACCGCTAAATTTATTAAGCTATGGGTTGGCCCCATTCTTCCAGCCTCCAACTCGCGTTGCGTTAATTCATATAGCGTATCAATACAAATACTGCCACCTATCGTACATTCCCGTGTTATAAACTTATTATAATCTTGATTTCTAACTTCTTGTACCTTTTCTATTCCTTCATCATCTGATAACTGTTGCTCAACAGTATCCATCAACATTTTATGCAACGATAGCAGAGTTATATATTCATCGACAGCAGATGCTTTTGCATGTCTATTAATAATCTCTTGACGAACACGCTGCCAGCTAGTTAGGTCTTTTGCGCAGTCTTCCACATCTGCAGCAAGATCCATGAAACTCATATGATTGACTTCCAAAACATGGCAAACATTTCATTATATTTCAAAGCAACTCTCCATCTACAACAGATAGAACGTTACCACCTACGAGTACTTCACGATGACCCTTATCTATCTTCGCACGCAATCTAACCAAAGATGGTCTACGAACCTCATATCCTTGTTCTATTCTTAGAGAAAGGTCGGCTTCAGAGTAATAATCATGCTCCAGTAAATATGCCCCAAGAAATGCAGCGCCATTGCCGGTTGCAGGGTCTTCTCTCACACCATGCGCTTCAAAGAAAAATCTTGCACATAAATCATTTTTTGAATGGTGAGTCTGCTGAGTAAATAGATAGATTAGCGGCGGAAAACCATCTGCTAACAAAGCAGAATATCTTTCTAAATCTAACTTGCATGTTCGCAGTACCTCTAAACTCCGCAATGGAACGATCATGGCAGAAGTTCCAGCAGATATTACCTGAAGAGGAGCTCTTGTATCGATATCGTCTGATGTAATACCCAATGCGTGCGCAACAGGCTCTATATTTGCTAATGCTCCAAGCTTCATTTCAGGCGCCAAAAACCAGACAACTTCTTTACCATCATCTTCTAACTCAAACGTTACTGAGACTTGTGAGTTCATCAGATTAAGTTTAATTTCAGAGCATGCTTCAGTATGTATTTGTCTTCGTAACACATGAGCGGTCCCCAAGATTGGGTGCCCTGCAAATGCTAATTCCTTAGAAGGTGTGTAGATTCGTACTTGATAGCCCCCATCTTTTTCTAACATGGGAGAAACAAATGTGGTTTCAGAGAAATTCATTTCTGCTGCAATATTTTGCATTACTTCTTCAGACGGAAGCACCTCACCAATCACGACAGCTAATGGATTTCCGGTATATAATTTCTCTGCAAATACATCAACTATATGAAATTGATAGGACATATGCTTGGTCTTTTAATAAATATATTAATAATTTACATTAAAAAAATAATCTTCAAATTATGTAGATTAACCTCAAGCAATACTACATTATAGTTTTCATGACTGCGAACAACACATCTGAATTCATTCTATTATCCACACTTGTAGCCGTGTTAAAAGATAAAGATTATTACCGGACCTTCGCAAAAACTATAGCTATGACCAATAACTCAGAGAAACCTATAGCTTCTGATGATGAGTTAGTATCTGAAATGTTTGATTACTTTATTCAAACAGGTTTATTGAAGATATACTTTAACAGTAAGCTTGCATCAATAGAATCAATTGAGCATGAAATCAAAAAAAGAGCATCTAAGAATATTAAACATAAAGATGAAAATATTTTAATTCGCAAAAAAATTTGGGATAACGAAGTCTATATAAAAATTATAGAGCTAAAAAAGTTATATGCGAATAAATGCATTGTGTTCCCTAATGCATTATTAAAAGAGCTACACAAACAAGAAAAATAAATAATTACGTTAATTGCTCACTTACGAGTAATGTAAAATCGGGCTTCTTGCCCTCCACTTTAGCATCCACTGTAGCTTCAGCAGCACCTAGAGCAAACGAAAGAGCTTCGTTACGGCCTACGAATGTTTTCTTTATATCAAGTGTTACCGCATCTTCTCCAGACCTAAAAAGTGTTGCCACTGGCACAAATTCACCAGACTCTGACTCTTTAGTTTTATATAGAATCGTATAATTTTTATATTTTTTTAAATCTGCTTTCACACTACCACCACTAAGATATTAACCCTGAAAACCATATATTGCATACGCCATTTCTAGTTATAAACAATGGGAAAATCTTACCTGTGATATCCAATAATTTTCATCACCACCGACGAAAAGTTAGGATAATCGGCTGAAAATACGAGGTGTATAAATTGGCGGAGAGAGAGGGATTCGAACCCTCGGGGCCGTATTAGGACACACACGCTTTCCAAGCGAGCACATTCGACCGCTCTGTCATCTCT
>JBGCDX010000133.1:0-32763 GCA_045105815.1 Gammaproteobacteria bacterium | reverse complement strand
AAAAGACATTTTGGCAACTGGGTCAGGCTATGCAATAGGTAGGCGACAATGCCTTTATTTACACTTCTGAACGGTATGCGGGATGAGTAAAATGAGTAAATTACTTGATAATTCAGATACTTCAAGAAATTAATCATATTTTAAATTTATTCCCCACTTGGCATTGCTGGCATTTCGCTATAGGAAAATCTAGCAAAGGAAATGGTTTGTTCTAACATATGCTGAAAGACGATATTTTGTGTTTTTCTACCTGATTGCAGCACTAAATGATCTCCATTTTCTGCCGCATTGGGTGGTGTGATGATCGTTTTGCTAACACTGCTTGAAGTGCTTGCAGTTAGCTGCAAGATATATTCCAATTCAATTGCTTTGTCTGAGCTTCGGTGAGAATCGATGACTTCTATGAGTTCAACTTTCCCATGTAAAACTTCGATACCCATTTTGACGCCTTGTTCAGATAAAGATTGCATCCAACGTATTACACCTAACCGCCATTCGTCATTAGGTTTGTCTTCGAGTCTAATTAAGATGATATCGCCAACTTGGGATTGGTAGTCAGAAGTGTTGTTTGAGTTCAGGCAGTATCCACCTTTACTGGCATTGCTTATGTCCCATGTTTGTATGCTAGGACTAAGCATGATCGTGTTGTCATTTTCTGAAGTGTTATCAACTGGCGGTTGCTCTTGTGTATCTGCTACAACATTGCCACGACTAATCCAGTCCCAAGCATTAGAGCTGGATACAAGGTAGTTGTTTTCATCTTCGTTATGATTATCATTAAAAAAAGTTGATACACGCGAGTTATCAATGGGAATTAATTCTAAGTTAGATTTGTCACTTTTAGAATTAGGTTTCTTGTGTGTCACTGTGTCGTTTGATTGCAAAATATCAATAGCATTGCGCATACCCATTACAAGATGCAATCTTCCCTTAGCAGGAATTGCTCTTTTAGAAGAGCGAATAGGCTTGCTGGTTAATTTTTTAAACAATCGTTTGCTTAATGATTTACTTAAACGGTCAGCCGGCAATGTTAGATCATTATTATCTTTTTGTTCGGCATGAGAGATTTCTTTTAATTCGTTGATTAATGGTGTGGCGTTGATATAACGGTTTTTTGAAGAAATTGGAATTTCCTCATTAGGAATTAGACGCACAGGCTGATGTAATGAAAGGTTGATGTAAAATGTATGTTCACAATTTTCTGGCACAAGGTCCGTCAAGTCTGAAAGTTGGCTGACCTTGCCAAGGTATGTTGCAATCTTCCCGGCTTCCCCATGACCATAGGTGTGTAAATTTGACAATGATAATAAACAGGCATGTGTGAACAAACTTTTAGGTGAAGATTTAAGATTGATGTCATCTATTTCATTTTTTGTCTGTAGATCTGTTAGCTCAAAGTGTTCTGCAATACTGTATAGTTGGCAGAGATCTTGCCAAAAGCTTTGAGGTGGTTCTGAATACACTTGAGCTAAAGTTACATACTGTTCTAACTGATAGTACATAGCCTGATGAACACAGGTGATTAACTTTTTACTGCTAAGTCTGTTGTCTCGGTTTACCGTTTCTTGAATGATTACCTTGTAAGCAACTGCTAATTCATTGAGAATATTTTGCTGCAGCTTTAAAACTTCATTTGCTTTTTTTGATAATGGGAAAGGTTGCGATAACAAATATTTCCTTTGATTTTTAAGGAAATCATGCGCGACAGGGCGCATTAATTCAATTGCAGTAAGTCTTTGTTTCGTAGCGTGTGCTTGGCGGTTTGAACGTTTTAATCCGTTGTAAAATTGCTGTACAGCAAGATCTTGGTCTACATAGGGTAAATTCTTAAGCCATTTGCGTAATTCTCGCGGTATTAATGAAAATTTATTCTCAGCCAATGGGTCCTGGCTAGGCATAGAGATTTGTGTATCGAGAAGCATAATTCCTTAAATAAACAAAGATTTAGCAATCGCTAAATTGATTAAATTATTTCTACTAAGTGTATAGATTAATAAGTTTGAACAGTGTGATTTGTTCTGCGATTTGTCTCTAAATACTGTGTGTTTATCCGGAAGAAGTGACGTTTCGAGATTTTGTGGCTTTATAGTGTGACCGTATTCTCAAATTTCCCAACATAAAGTATTGCTTGTCATTATCGGTTAATAGCTTATTAGGCTCTTAGATTGCTCGCTTGCAATTTCCCTAACTAATTTTGGAACTAAATATCCTGGCAAATGTTTGCTAATTTCACGCATCAGTGTTTGCGCGTTATCTTCGCTTACGTCGAAATGAGCTGCACCCTCCACTTTGTCTAATAGATGCAAATAATAAGGCAGTACTCCAGCACTAAATAGTGATTCGCTAAGATTGATTAAAGAGGTTGATTGATCGTTGATGTTTTTTAACAACACGCTTTGATTTAATAGCGTGCAATTAATGTCTTTAAGTTTTTGTAATCTTTCATGCATTTCTGTATTAATTTCATTGGCATGGTTTACATGCAATACCATAATGATTTGCAATCTGGTGCTGCTTATCCAGTTTAATAGTTCATCATTAATACGGTTTGGTATGACAACAGGTAAACGGGTGTGTATGCGCAATCTCTTGATGTGTGCAATGGGTTCAAGTTTAGCAATGAGTTTTTTTAATTCAGAATCGTCTAATACTAAAGGATCACCACCACTTAAGATTACTTCTGAAATGCTTTGATCTCGCTGTAGTTCTTGTATGGTCTGGGCCCAGCTATCGCTGCGTGGGTTTTGAATTGAATAAGGAAAATGTCTTCGGAAGCAATATCTGCAATGAATTGCACAACGGCTTGTAGCGAGTAATAACGCGCGGCCATTGTATTTATGTAGTAATCCAGGTGATTTAATACTTTGCAAGTCACCTACTGGATCTTTAAGGTATCCATCAACATGGGTTTCTTCATTACTTGTTGGTAAAACTTGTAATAGTAACGGGTCATTAGGATTATTGTGTTGCATTCGTTTAACATAGCTTTGTGGAGCTCTTAATTGAAACTGCTTGTTTGCATGATAACTAATCGGCAGTTGTTCAATTTCTAGTCCTAGTGCTTGGCAAAGCAGTTCAACATTGGTAATAGAAGTTTTATATTCTAATTGCCAATTAGAGAGAGATGGTTTATTTATGCTTGGTCTTATTTTTGCACTGGCAACTTGTTGGTCTTTAGTGTGAGAGCTTGAACGATCTCGTGCTAGAATAGGTGTATTCGATGAACTCATAAAATTTCGTATTATTTAATTATGGCAAACTACAATAGTAATGAATTTCGGGCAGGCTTGAAGCTAATTTTAGATGGCGACCCTTATAATATAATTGAAAATGAATTTGTTAAGCCGGGGAAAGGGCAAGCTTTCAGCCGAGTAAAGCTTCGAAATCTTAAGTCAGGCAGAGTTGTTGATCGCACGTTTAAGTCAGGAGAAACCGTTGAAGCGGCTGATGTAATGGATACTGATATGCAGTACCTCTATAACGATGGTGAAGAATGGCATTTTATGGAACCAAAGTCATTTGAGCAATTTGCAATGTCTAAAGAAGCGGTAGGTGAAGGTGCACAGTGGTTGAAAGGGCAGGAGGATTGTGTTGTAACGTTATTAGATGGTATGCCTTTGTCTGTAGCAGTACCCAATTTTGTTGAATTGCAAATCACCCAAACTGATCCTGGTTTGAAAGGTGATACGGCGCAAGGTGGCACTAAGCCAGCAACTTTGGAAACTGGTGCAATAGTAAAAGTGCCATTATTTGTTGGAGAGGGAGAGGTTTTGCGTATCGATACAAGGAACGGTGAATATGTCTCGCGTGTAAAAGACTAAGGAAAGCTAGGTTGATACAAAGAAGCAGTTTAAGATTAAACTTTGTAAGTTAAGCCCGTGCAGATTAATTATGTGTAGATTAATTATAGGCAATATGATTTCACCTAAGTCGTTTCAAACTTAAATGGCTTGGGAGCCTAGGGCAACGTTGCAAGTTATGCAGTTGCGCGAAAAAGTAAATGCGCAAATTCGAGCATTTTTTCATTCGAGAAATGTTCTAGAAGTAGAGACTCCTATACTAAATCAATACGCAGTTACTGATTTTCAAATTGAGAGTATTGCTACAGAGAACGCAAAGCATCTTCATACTTCACCAGAGTATGCAATGAAAAGATTGTTGGCTTATCATCGATGTGATATCTACCAGTTGTGTAAAGTCTTTAGAGCTAACGAAAGTGGGCGTTTTCATAATGATGAATTCACAATGCTTGAATGGTATCGGGTTAAGTGGACATATGAGGAGTTAATGAAGGAAGTGGCTGAGCTAGTTACCGTGCTAGTACGAGATGATGCCAAGCCACAGGGTATTAAATATTTTAGTTATCTTGAAATTTTTGAAAAATACACAGAGCTTGATGTTCGAAGCGCTGACCAAGCAGATTATTTGCAAGTATGTGAAGATCATTCGGTGCAATTAAATTCCGCATTAAAAATTGATCAATATCAGAATCTTATTCTAGATCAAATTATTGTGCCAAAGTTTGATAAGCATGTTCTGACCTATGTATATGATTTTCCAGCAGAGCAAGCAGCGTTAGCAAAACTAAATGAACAAGGTCTTGCGCAACGCTTTGAATTGTATTTCGGTGGGGTAGAGTTAGCGAATGGATTTCAGGAGTTAACTGATGCACAAGAGCAGATGGCTCGTTTCGAGGAAGATAATCGTAAGCGATTATTAGAAAATAAAAAAGCGATAGAAATAGATGGCGACTTTATAAATGCACTTGAGGCAGGTTTACCTGAAAGTGCAGGTGTTGCATTGGGAGTTGATCGGTTGTTGATGACTATGTTGGATGCTAAGCATATCAATGAAGTTTTATCTTTTGCAGTAACCTAGAAAATAATGGTCTTTATAGGTAGCGCAAGGATTTGCTTTGATAGTGGTTTGTCTTTTCATTTCTAGTTTAACTTCAGTTTTCGCGTCAATAGTCTGAATAATTGCCTAGATAGCTAGCTAGCTGTCTGTCTGGCCGATTTTCTGGCCAATAGTCTGTCCCATTTTTACTGTTTGCTGAATTTCTAAGCTGCTATTCCATTCAGCCTTGTTAGCTTCAAAAGCGATGATTGCGGTAGAGCCCATGTTGAATATTCCAAGCTCGTCACCTTTTTTTAGAATGATATTGCTATAAGTTTTTCTAACAATTTTTTTGCCATGAGGTGGGGTTACTAACCCTTCCCAAGCCATTTCAATTGCGGCAACATTCACGGCTCCGACCATTACAACTGCCATATATCCAAGCCTTGTTTTGAAGATAGATACTACTCGCTCATTTCTGCTATATAAGCCTTTAATTACTTCTGCCGCGTAAGGCGCAACACTAAACAACCTGCCTGGCACATAAATCATTTCGACCAATTCACCATCAAAAGGCATGTGCACGCGATGATAGTTTTTTGGTGAAAGATATATGGTTGCAAAATTACCACTTTGACAAAGCGTTCCGTAGTTATTCGCGCCGCCTAATAGCTGGGTTATTGAAAAATTTTGGCCTTTAGCTTGAATGGCCCGATCATTTTCATAATGACTAATTTGACTTATACGCCCATCTGCTGGGCAAGCAATAGAGTTATCGTTGCTATCAATTGGACGAGACCCTGTAACTAATTCTCGAGTGAAGAATTTATTGAAACTAGCGTAACTTTCAGCATGCATATGTTCTGATTCGCTCATGTCTACATCGAAAGCACGAATAAAAAGTTTAATTGCAGGATTTTTTAACGGTGTTTCTAAGCGTGTTAACCAAAAGGTAAAGCGCGAAACAAGATGGTGTGGGAATAAATGAAATAACAATCCCTTGGTTTTTTTCCACATGGAGTTTTAACTTTTATTTTTTTCGTAGAGTTCGCTAATGATTTTAAAGTCATTAGCAATTACTTTTGCATCATGTGGTGTGCTGAATAGTGCTATCATTTTACCGTTAGGCGCTGTGACAAAAATGTGCGCACTATGATCTACTAAATAGTTGTCTTTAGATTCATCACCAATTGCATAAATTGCACCAATTGACTGAGTGAGGTTGTCTATTTGTTCTTTGCTGCCCATTAACCCAATCATGTCTTGATTAAAATGTTCAACATATTTTTTTAAGTTTTCAGGTTGATCGCGTTTTGGATCTACGGATATAAAAATACTGCGTGGTATGGCGCTAAAGCCTTCAAGCTCACTAGTGACTTGATCAAGAGTATTCAATGTGAGTGGGCATACATCTGGGCAGTTAGTGAATCCAAAAAAAATCATGTTCCACGAGCCAATTAAATCTTGGTTACCAAAGGGATTGCTTAAATGGTTGGTCAGTGAAAAACTAGGCAGCTCGCGAGGGCTGCTTTGAAGGCTGGTCGCTTTCTGCAAGCTTTCTGCGCTAATAGATTGTGAATCTTGATAGAAATGAAAGAGTATACCGATTGCGAAAGCTGCAACTGCTGCAAGTAAAATATTTAAGCTGCGCCCGTACTGATGTGAGCCATTGCACGTCAAGTTTTGATTCATATATACATTATTTCATAGCCAAGGTTCGTGTATACCAAGCAAAATAGATAGTTGCATATAAACACGCTGCTATTCCTAACACTGATAAGTTACAATCCTAGTATGTCTGGAAATTCTATTGGAAAATTATTCACTGTTAGCTCATTTGGCGAAAGCCATGGCAAGGCCATTGGCTGTATTGTTGATGGTTGTCCTCCTGGCCTGGCGCTATGCGAGGAAGATCTGCAAAATGACTTGGAACGACGTAGGCCAGGTAAATCTCGCCATACCACGCAAAGGCGTGAGCCCGATCAAGTAGAGATTCTATCCGGCACGTTTGAAGGTAAGACGACAGGAGCGCCTATCGGTTTAATCATCTATAACCAAGATGCACGCTCGAAAGACTATTCCGAAATTATGGATAAGTTTCGACCAGGGCACGCAGATTACACCTATTTGAAAAAATATGGATTACGTGATTATCGAGGTGGTGGGCGTTCATCTGCAAGAGAAACTGCTATGCGAGTTGCGGCTGGTGGCATTGCACGTAAATATTTGCAAGAAAATTACGGCATTAAGATTCAAGCTTATCTGTCTCAGCTCGGTGAATTGGTGATTGAGCATAAGGACTGGTCTGTGGTAGAAAATAATCCATTTTTCTGTCCAGATGAAAGTAAAGTGGCAGAATTAGAAACTTATATGGATGACTTGCGCAAACAAGGTGATTCGGTTGGCGCACGGGTTAATGTTGTCGCGAGTGGAATGCCTGTAGGTTTAGGTGAGCCGATTTTTGATCGGTTAGATTCAGATATTGCACATGCCATGATGAGCATCAATGCGGTTAAAGGTATTGAAATTGGCGCTGGTTTCGGCAGCGTTGCACAAAAAGGATCACAACATCGAGATGAAATTATGCCGCATGGTTTTGTTACAAACCATGCTGGAGGTACCTTAGGTGGTATATCTTCGGGTCAAGATATTCTTGCAAGTGTTGCGTTTAAACCAACTTCCAGTATACGAATTCCAGGTAAAACCATTGATAAAGATGGAAATCAAACTGAAATTATAACTAAAGGTAGACATGATCCTTGTGTAGGGATTCGTGGTGTACCAATAGTTGAAGCTATGCTCGCATTAGTGTTGATGGATCATGTGTTACGTGATCGTGCGCAAAATGCAAATGTAACTTGTTCTACACCTGATATTCCAGCATCAATATAACGCTGTAGTTTTAAAGTTTCCTACCTATGACTGTTAAGCAGAAGGCTTCTGCAGAGCATCAATCGCTTGCGGGTTTTTATTTTTTCTATTTCGCTAGCATTGGCGCGTTTCTTCCATATTGGAATTTGTATTTGAAACATCTTGAATTCTCAGCACGACAAATTGGTGAGTTGTCAGCAGTTCTATTGGCTACAAAAATTTTTGCTCCTTACTTATGGGGCTGGATCGCAGATCACACAGGCAAGCGTTTATCTGCAATTCGTCTAGCATCTTTTATCGGCATGATGATTTTTTCTGCAGCTTTATTTTCTAAAGGGTATTGGTCACTGCTAATAGTTTTAGCTGGCTATAGTTTTTTTTGGAATGCTACCTTGCCCCAGTTTGAAGCGGCCACAATGAATAATTTGGGTGAACGTAAGCATATGTATAGTCGAATTCGTTTATGGGGTTCGGTGGGTTTTATTGTTACGGCTTCGTTGCTAGCACCCGCTTTAGAAAAGTTTGGAATCCAATACTTGCCTTGGGTCATATTGCTCATCCTAATGCTTACTTGGGTAAATACATTGTTGGTTAATGAGTCCCCTCCCAGTATAGAAAAGATCACAACATCATCAATGTTGAAGACTTGTTTTCAGCCTAAAGTGTTTGCGCTACTGATAGCATGTTTTCTCATACAGGCAAGTCATGGGCCCTATTACACATTCTTTAGTATATATGCTGAAGATAATGGTTATTCTCGGTCATTAGTGGGTCAATTATGGTCGTTGGGCGTATTAGCGGAGGTGGGAGTATTTTATTACATGTACCGCTGGTTACCTAAATTAGGGGCCAAACGCTTATTAGTGATTGCAATGCTGCTAACGGTGATCCGCTGGTGGCTAATTGCCTACTATGTGGAGTATTTATCTATACTGCTATTTGCGCAATTATTACACGCAGCTTCATATGGGCTTTTCCATGCCTCGGCTATTCACCTTATCGATAAATATTTCTCAGGTAGTATCCAAGGACGTGGACAGGCGTTATTTGCAAGTATAAGTTTTGGTCTCGGTGGTTCGCTTGGGAGTTTGGTGAGCGGGTATACTTGGAATACTATCGGGCCCTCATATGTGTATTTATTGGCGATGTGTATCGCGATGGTCGCCATAATTCAGTACTTGTGGATAGTTAAGCCTAAATTATGGAAAGTTTAGCCAAGAATAGGATGATTGGCTTTGAATAAATATTGTTGAAGAATTATGCAAAATAAAACACTTTACGACAAAGTTTGGCAGAGCCATGTGGTGCATGAGCGTGATGATGGAATGAGCTTGATTTATATCGATCGTCATTTGGTTCATGAAGTAACTTCGCCACAAGCATTTGAGGGTTTGCGTTTAGCAAAGCGTGATTTATGGAGAAAAGACTCTATTCTAGCAACGGTTGATCACAATATACCTACGACTGACCGAAGTGCCGGCATTGATGATGTAATCTCAAAAACGCAAGTCGATACTCTAGATCAAAACTGCAAAGATTATTCTCTAACACAATTTTCTATGCTAGATGTGCGTCAAGGTATTGTGCATGTTATTGGCCCTGAGCAGGGTGCTTCATTACCTGGGATGACGATTGTGTGTGGTGACTCGCATACTTCTACACATGGTGCGTTAGGTGCGCTTGCGTTTGGTATTGGAACTTCTGAAGTAGAGCATGTATTAGCAACACAATGTCTACTGATGAAAAAATCTAAAAACATGTTGGTGCAAGTAAATGGTCAATGCCAATCAGGCGTTACAGCAAAAGATATTGTCTTAGCAATAATTGGTAAGTTAGGTACAGCAGGGGCGAATGGTCACACGATCGAATTTTCAGGTAGTGCTATTCGAGCCTTATCTGTTGAAGGACGTATGACGGTTTGTAATATGTCAATAGAAGCAGGTGGGCGTGCAGGGATGATTGCGGTCGATGATTCAACGATCGAATATATTGCCGACAGACCTTTTTCTCCAAAAAATGAAAACTGGGACTTAGCGGTAAAACAATGGCGTATGTTGAATAGTGATGAAGGTGCTAACTTTGATTCTCAAATAGAAATTAATGCAAATGAATTGCAACCACAGGTGACCTGGGGGACTTCTCCAGAAATGGTTGCAGGTGTAAATGGTACGGTTCCAAATAATATTAGTGATGATCAACAACGTGCTTTGCAATATATGGATTTGCAGCCAGGAATGTCAATAGCGGATATTAAACTAGATAAGGTTTTTATTGGTTCGTGCACTAATTCAAGAATTGAAGACTTGCGTGAAGCAGCCAACATTATTCAAGCAAGAAAGCTAGCGAGTAATATTAAACTAGCCATGGTGGTTCCGGGGTCAGGCTTAATCAAGCAGCAAGCAGAGCAAGAAGGCTTAGATAAAGTTTTTAAGGCTGCAGGTTTTGAATGGCGTGAACCGGGTTGTTCGATGTGTTTAGGAATGAATGCGGATCAGCTAGAGCCTGGTGAACGCTGTGCATCAACTTCTAATCGAAATTTTGAAGGCCGTCAGGGTAAGGGTGGCCGAACACATTTGGTTAGCCCAGTTATGGCAGCTGCAGCTGCGGTGCATGGGCATTTTGTGGATGTGAGAAGGTATCTTTAATATGAAATCATTTTCAGAAATTACAACTACTTTACTGCCTCTTGATCGTAGCAACGTAGATACAGATGCGATTATTCCACAACAGTATTTAAAATCAGTTAAGCGGACTGGTTTTGGAGTGAATCTTTTTGATAATTGGCGTTATCAAGATCCGGGTGTACTCGGGCAGGATCATAGTCAGCGTCGCTTGCACGAAGACTTTGTGTTAAACCAAAAACAACATCAGGACGCTAAAATTCTATTAGCGCGTGAAAATTTTGGTTGTGGCTCTTCGCGTGAACATGCGGTTTGGTCAATTTTAGATTATGGATTTGAGGTAGTTATAGCGCCTAGTTTTGCAGATATTTTTTGTAGTAACTGTTTTAAAAATGGTTTGTTACCGATATCTTTAAAAGAAAGGGATGTTGATTACTTATTTGAGCAAGTTAAGGATAATTCAAGCTACACATGCAATGTAAATTTAGATTTGCAAACTGTAAAGGATGAAAATAATAAATCTTTCTCCTTTCAGATTGATGAGTTTAGAAAATACTGTTTAGTGAACGGATATGATGAAATTGATCTTACATTGCAACAGGAATCTAAAATTAAAGACTATGAAGAAAAATTAAAACAGACCAGTCCTTGGTTATTTGCAGCGAATTAAAAAAGATGAATAAAGTTTTATTGTTACCTGGTGACGGCATAGGTCCAGAAGTTATAGCGCAAGCAAAAAAAATATTGCAGCACTTGAAAAGTGAGCACGGTTTAAAAATTGAAATTGAAGAAGCTTTGATTGGTGGCAGTGCTTATGATGACAGCAAAGACCCTTTGCCTGATGCAACACTTGATTTAGCAAAACATTCTGACGCAATTTTATTGGGCGCTGTCGGTGGGCCTAAATATGATTTGGTAGAACGTGAGTTGCGTCCTGAAAAAGGCTTATTACGTATAAGAGCGGAGTTAGATCTTTTTGCAAATCTTCGCCCAGCTATTTTATATAAGTCATTAGCTGGGGCGTCTTCGCTTAAACCAGAGTTGGTTGCAGATCTGGATATTATGATTGTTCGTGAGTTAACGGGTGGGATATATTTTGGCGAACCGCGTGGAATTCGCACATTAGATAATGGAGTGCGCCAGGGGTTTAATACCTTGGTTTATGATGAGAATGAAGTATCACGTATCGCGCATATTGCGTTTCGAATCGCTCAAAAACGTAACGGTAAACTTTGTTCTGTAGATAAAGCAAACGTATTAGAGGTCTCAGAACTTTGGCGTGAAGTGGTTGAGTCCGTGCATACTGGTTATAATGATATAGAACTTAGTCATATGTATGTCGATAATGCTGCAATGCAATTGGTGCGAGAGCCCAATCAATTTGATGTGGTGTTAACAGGAAACATGTTTGGCGACATTCTTTCTGATGCTGCAGCAATGTTAACGGGTTCCATCGGAATGTTGCCTTCGGCATCGTTGGATAAAAATGATAAAGGAATGTATGAGCCTATCCATGGTTCTGCGCCAGATATCGCAGGTAAGAATATTGCTAATCCTCTTGCTACTATTCTCTCAATCGCAATGATGTTGCGCTATAGCCTGGAAGAAGAAGATCTTGCGGATAGAATTGAAACGGCCGTGCAACAGGTTATTGCTAATGGGTATCGTACTGCAGATATTGCAGATAATCATTCTGCAATTGGAACCAATGAAATGGGTGATGCTGTCATCGCGGCCTTAAGTTAAATTGCCATTATAGAAATTACAGGTTAAAACCAAAAAAGAAATGAAAAAATATAATGTTGCAGTGGTCGGCGCTACTGGTGCAGTAGGTGAGCAAATGCTTGCGATACTTGCGCAAAGAAATTTTCCTGTAAACAATGTTTATGCATTAGCAAGTTCACGGTCCGTTGGTAAAAAGATTGCTTTTGGTGAAACTGAGTTAGAAGTGCAGAATTTGGCTGAATTTGATTTCTCTAAAGCTCAAATTGGCTTGTTTTCTCCTGGCGCAAGCATCTCAAAAGAGTATGCGCCTAAAGCAGTTGCTCAAGGTTGTGTTGTAGTGGATAACACTTCGCAATTTCGCTACGACGATGATATTCCTTTAGTAGTGCCTGAGGTGAATGCGCATCAAATTGCAAACTACAAGACGCGTGGAATTATCGCTAATCCAAACTGTTCAACAATACAAATGCTGGTTGCGCTTAAACCTTTACATGATGCAGTTGGAATTGAGCGTATAAATGTAGCGACGTATCAAGCTGTTTCTGGAACCGGTGCTGATGCGATTGAAGAGCTGGATCAGCAGAGCCGAGCAATTCTTGATGATAAACCGATTAACTGCGACGTTTATCCGAAACAGATTGCCTTCAATGCTTTACCCCATATAGATAAGTTCATGGATAACGGATACACCAAAGAAGAGATGAAAATGGTCTGGGAAACCCAGAAAATCATGGAAGATGACTCGATATTGGTGAATCCAACTACAGTGAGGATTCCTGTGAAATATGGCCACTCAGAAGCGGTGCATATTGAGCTGAAAGAGAAATTGTCTGCTCAAAAAGCGCGCGATTTGCTGGCGGCAGCTCCCGGGATTGTAGTAATGGATGAGCATAAAGATGGTGGTTACCCAACTGCGGTTACCGAAGGTGAGGGCACGGATCCCGTATATGTAGGGCGTCTTCGTGAGGATATCTCACATCCCAGAGGACTGAATATGTGGGTGGTCAGCGACAACCTTAGGAAAGGTGCTGCACTGAACAGTATTCAGATCGCTGAAGTTTTGATAAATAACCATATTTAATTTATAGTTGCCTCGTGAATTAATTCGATAACTCAAAGATATTCTTAGAGTTTTTAGTTTCATTGATGAATAAAAAACAAACAATCTTTCAAGCACACAACGCAATTAAGGTGGAGCACAAAAATGGTGCGTAAATCATCTGTACATATACTTCTTATTTCTCTTTTATTGTTTTTGCCGGGACAATTGTTATCTCTTGGTTTGGGTGAAATAGAAGTTGACTCTGCACTAAATCAACCGCTGAATGCGCAAATTAATTTAATTTCAGCGCGTGCTGATGAATTAGAAGAGATGCGAGTTGAATTAGCGCCCGCAAATGTTTTTGATCGCGTTGGTGTACCACGTCCATACTTTTTAACCCAACTTAAATTTACACCAGTCTCTTTGCCGGGTGGTGGGACTGCGATTCGAGTTACTTCTAAAGATCCTGTACGTGAACCGTTCTTAACTTTTTTAGTGGAAGTTACTTGGCCTAAGGGAAGGTTGTTAAGAGAATACACTGTATTACTTGATCCACCAGAATTTGCACAGCAACAAGCTCCACAAATTGCAACGCCCGTCACGACACCAGTGATACAAGAGCAAGTTATTGAAGCTGAACCGGTCGTAGCGACTGAGATCACCACATCAAACGAAGTCATTGCAGAATCTACAACTGATATTGAAGTGGTTCGCGAACAAATTGATCGTGAATTAGGGATTGATGATAATGCGACGATTGCAGTAACAGATGAGGTTGTTGAAGAAGTAGAAACGATTGAACCAGTTACAGCTGAACCAATCGAAGTGGAGCCGACAGCAGAGATTATCGAAGATGCCGTGGTTGAAACAGTAGTTGAGTCTCAGCCCGTAATGAATGTTGCTGATGACGTTATCATTCCAGAAGATATTCCAGGCAGTGAGGAAGTGGTTGTTAATGCTGAGGAAATTGAGGCAGAAGTTATTGCTGAGTCTGAAGTGTATACACAAGCATCGGTTGCAGGCGAGCACGTAGTAGTAAGTGGAGATACATTATTTAAAATTGCGAAAGATGCGAAGTCGTCAAATGCTGTATCAATAAATCAGATGATGATTGCAATTCAACAAGCCAATCCCGACGCTTTTTCACGTAACAACGTAAATCTACTCAAGAAAGGTGCAGTGCTTCGAATTCCAGATGCACAAGAAGCGCAATCTGCCTCGTCAGCAGAAGCACGAAAAATGATTTCCCAACAAAATGCATTATGGAGAGAGTATAGGGGCAATGTTTCACAAGTAGCGGCTAAGAATATTGATGCTCCTGAGTTAGTAGATGAAAAGAGCGAAGTAGTAAATGAAGCTAAGCAGGCACTTAAAGAGACAGCTAAAAAAGCAGATGCTGTTAAGCAAGATCTAAATATACTTGCAGCTGAAGATGGCAAGCAGTCCGACAGTAATATGCAAATTGCAGGTGGGGAAGAAATTAAGAAGCTGCAGAACGAAGTGACTTTAACTAAAGAACTTGCAGAGTCAAAAGGTAAAGAAGCTGAAGAACTTAAAAGCCGAGTTGAAGCGCTTGAGTCCATGCTGGAAAAGAAAGAGAAAATTCTTAATATTCAAAATCAACAATTAAAAGATTTACAGGAACAGCTAGGAACCGAAGCGAATAAAGCTGCAGCAGCAGAAAAAATGCTGAAAGAAAAGGCAGCGCAAGAAATAACTAAACCTGTGGTGAAGCCAGAAGCTAAACCTGTTGCTAAGCCAATAGAAAAACCAGTGGTTGAGGAAATTAAAAAGCCTATAGTCGAACCATTGCCTGAATTTGCTGAGCCGATATTAGTGGAACAACCGGTTGCAACTCCTAGGTTGGAGCCCCTTCCAGATTGGGATTCATTGCCAGAGATTGAGCTTAAAGAAGAATCTGTAGCTGAAGTTTCACCCGCTGAAAAGCCTGCCGAAGTAAAACCCGTGCAAAAACCAGCTGAAGTGAAGCAGGTTGAAGCGCCAAATGTGCCAGAAAATATGCCAGAAGCTGCATCTGGGGTTATGGGATTCGCTACCTCACTAATTGAGCGATTCAAAAGTGTTTTATTACCATTGGTTGGTGGTGCTCTGTTGTTGTTAGGAGGTTTATGGTTCTGGCGTAAGAAAAGTGTCAAAACAGTAGAGCTTTCTGGCCTTGGTGAGATGCCAATGGAGCTCGGAGAGGATGATGATCACTTTGATGACATTCTTGATGAAACGATTGTGACCCCACAAACCAATGCTGCACCCGAGATAAGTGATGATGCGGGTACGATGGATGATCTAGGGTTGGATGATGAGGATATGGGATTCACGCCAACCACTTCTGAAGCAGATGGTGATACAGAGCTTGGTGAAGATGTGCTAGACGAAGCCGATGTATATATTTCCTATGGCTTGCACCAACAAGCGCAAGATCTATTAACTGATGCGATCGCTAACGAACCTAATAATAACGACTACAAGGCAAAGTTGGCGGAAGTTTACTATAGCCAAAAAGACTCACAAGCTTTTGAGCAGTACGCTGAAAAAATTAAAGGCGAAGTAGGTGAAACTAGTAGTCAGTGGCAAAACATTCTTTCTATGGGTAAAGAGCTTGCGCCAAGTAGTGCGTTATTTGCAGGGGCAGCTGCCTTAGGTGTGGCGGCTAAAGCGGCTGTTGATAAACCTGACGAAGCTGATGTAGATATTGGCTTGCAAACCGTTATCGATAATCCCTTGTCTGATGCTAATTTAGAAGATACCTTTCTTGATAATGACGCGAGTGACGACAATGATGATGGGCTAGATTTCAATATTGATGATCCAATGGCGGATGATATTGAGGATGACCCTGTCGCAAGTAAAATTATGGAAGCCAATGAAACTTCAGATATCTTAAATTTTGAAGTAGATGATTTGTCTGACGATATTCTTGAAGATGATGATGGAGATGGAGATGCAGATACGGTTATGGATGCTATGGCAACCGGTTTGCATGAAACTGCCAGTATGGATGACCTAACTCAAGAGTTAGAGCAGATTGGTATGCAGACCACAATGAATGATCTGAAACCTTTAGATCTAGATGAGAGTGCAATGGATGATGATCTTGCTGCTTCATTAGATGATACGGTTGCAATGCAATCAGATGACTTTGATATTGATACAGCACTCACACCTGCGGACCCGGAGGAAACAGCGGCTTATAAACCAAGCTCGTTAGAGGGTAATTTCGGTGGTGACGATACTGAGCAATTTGATGTTACGAATATGGATACTGAGTTCCTTGACCCCGCTGAACAGACGGTAGCGCAAACACATACTGATCTGCAAGAATTAGGACCACCTTCACTAATTGAAGAAGTGGGTACTAAGCTTGATTTGGCAAAAGCTTTCGTTGATATGGGTGACTCAGATGCAGCTAAAGAAACATTGCTTGAAGTAATTAACGAAGGTGATGAATCACAAATTAAAGCTGCTAAAGACTTGATGGATAAGCTGGGCAGTTAATTTGCTTTAATTGCAGAGTTTTATATTTGTATTTTTTGATATAAATTTCACCTGTAGTTTTTGTTTGTCTCGTAAATTGACTGTCAAACAGGCTGATTAATCGTCTGGTTATTTGTTTAATTGTCTGCCTCATATATTTGTAGCAAATCTGTCTGCAAATCCTTACATTATTAAATCATGCGAATTGCTTTAGGAGTTGAATACAATGGCAGTCAATTTTATGGTTGGCAACGCCAGCTAAATCCAAATACTGTGCAGCAGTATTTAGAGCAAGCTATTTCAAAAGTCGCAGATTCTTCAATAAAACTTATTGCAGCTGGTAGAACGGATACCGGCGTGCATGCGACAGAACAGGTTATTCATTTTGATTGTGAAAACGTACGAGAGTTAAAAGCATGGGTGCGTGGAGTCAATAGGTACCTACCTAATTCTGTTTCCGTAATGTGGGCTAAAGCTGTTTCAGATGAATTTCATGCGAGGTATAGCGCACGATCAAGACGTTATCGTTACATCGTATACAATAGTGCGGCTCGACCCGCGTTATTGGATAACCTGGTGACTTGGGAATATGGTGACCTTGATCTGCATAAAATGCAGCATGCAGCTAATCATTTGCTGGGAACGAATGACTTTAGTTCTTATCGCGCGGTGGCATGTCAGGCTAATAGTCCGATACGGACTGTGCACGAAATAACACTTATGAAGCATAATGAATATATTCTCATGGATATTCATGCAAATGCTTTTTTGCATCATATGGTTAGGAATATCATGGGGGTATTAATGACTATTGGTAGAGGTGAGAAATCACAAGATTGGTCGCTAGAGGTTTTGGAAAAATGTGATCGTACTTGTGGCGGTATCACAGCACCTGCGGCTGGATTATATTTGGTTAAAGTCACGTATGATGAATGCCATGGTTTAGATGAAAATATTAGGTGGCCTGCTATAGCAAGCGATTAAATAAAAAGTAAAGTTTATAATGCGAACACGAATCAAATTCTGTGGATTAACTAGAAAGCAAGACGTACAAGATGCGATAAAACTAGGTGTGGATGCGTTGGGTTTCGTATTTGTTGATAAAAGTCCACGTAATGTTGAAGTTGATACTGCTGTCGAACTAGCGCGAGATATTCCGCCATTTGTTATCAAGGTTGGCTTGTTTATGAATTCTCAGGTTGCTGATATTGAAAATGTGCTTAAACATGTAAAACCCAATTTACTGCAATTCCATGGTGATGAAGATGAAAATTTCTGTAAACAATTTGATATGCCATATATAAAAGCAGTACCTATGGCTAGCACCACGTCACTTGAAACGTATTGTGAGCAATATCAAACGGCCACAAGTTTTATTTTGGATGGGCATGCAGAAGGGCAAATGGGGGGTAGTGGGGAGAAATTTGTTTGGGCTAAGCTACCTACAAGCATTAAAAAACCTATTATTCTTGCTGGAGGGCTAACCATATCTAACGTTGCTGAGGCTATACGTGTAGTACGCCCATACGCGGTTGATGTCAGTAGTGGGATTGAGGCTGGTAAAGGCATCAAAGACCCCGCTAAAATGGAACAATTCATTAAGGAAGTTCATCGTGACTAGGATTGCACAAAAAATAGACTCTACTACAGTGGGTAGTCAAAGCTCAGATGTTATGCCAGATATCCACGGCATGTTTGGTGAGTACGGTGGCCGTTATGTTGCAGAAACGTTAATTGAGCCATTAGCAGAACTCGAACAAGCATATTCTCACTACAAGAATGATCCAGAGTTTATCGCTGAATTTGATGCCGATCTTGCTCATTACGTAGGCAGGCCCAGTCCGCTTTATCATGCGCATCGCTTAAGTCAAAAATATGCTGGTGCGCAAATTTATCTGAAGCGTGAAGATTTAAATCACACAGGCGCTCATAAAATAAATAATACAATCGGCCAAGCGTTATTGGCCAAACGTATGGGTAAGCCACGAATTATTGCTGAAACGGGAGCTGGGCAACATGGTGTTGCTAGTGCCACGGTAGCTGCAAGGCTAGGCCTTGAATGTGTAGTGTATATGGGTGAACAAGATATTCATCGACAAGCTCCAAATGTTTATCGAATGAAGTTGCTAGGAGCGAAGGTAGTACCAGTCACTTCAGGGTCTAAAACATTAAAGGATGCATTAAACGAAGCGTTACGTGACTGGGTTACGAATGTTGATAATACGTTTTATATTATCGGAACAGTAGCAGGGCCCCATCCTTACCCTTTGTTAGTGAGAGATTTTCAATCCATTATTGGAAGAGAAGCTAAGGTGCAAATGCAGCAGCAAACTGGAGGTTTGCCTGATGCATTAGTCGCATGTGTGGGAGGTGGTTCAAATGCAATTGGTTTGTTTCATCCTTTTATTAATGACGAAAGCGTAAAAATGTTTGGAGTAGAAGCAGCAGGTTATGGCTTGGAGACAGGTAAACATTCAGCGCCCTTAAATTCAGGTCGTCCAGGTGTGCTGCATGGTAATCGAACGTATTTAATGGAAGATGATAACGGACAAATTATAGAGACACATTCTATCTCTGCGGGTTTAGATTATCCGGGTGTAGGTCCAGAGCATGCATGGTTAAAAGATATAGGTAGAGTACAGTACGATTCTGTCACCGATGATGAAGCACTTGCAGCGTTTCATGAGTTAACACGGGTTGAGGGAATTATACCGGCATTAGAAAGTAGTCATGCTATTGCATATGCAACGAAACTAGCCAGTGCCATGAGTAGTGATAAAAAAATTGTCGTAAATTTGTCTGGGCGTGGCGATAAAGAGATTAATACGGTTGCAGAAATTGAAGGTATTACAATATGAGCCGTTTGCAAGCAACGTTTGAGAATTTGGCCAAGGACGGTCGAAAAGCACTTATTGCTTACGTTACGGCTGGAGACCCACATCCCGACCATACTGTGCAAATAATGCATACGCTGGTTGAAGCAGGCTCCGACGTTATTGAGCTTGGGGTTCCATTTTCGGATCCGATGGCAGATGGTCCTGTTATTCAAGCGGCTTGCGAGCGTGCATTAGCGCATGGCACAAGCTTGAAACAAGTGCTTAATATGGTTGAAGAATTCCGTAAGCAAGATGCTCAAACCCCTATTGTGTTGATGGGGTATCAGAATCCTATAGAAGTAATGGGGATGGAAACGTTTGCTCAGCAAGCCCAACAAAAACAAGTTGATGGGGTGCTAACTGTAGATATGCCAATTGAGCAGGCTGAAATGGCAGTAAATGAATACAAAAAACACGAACTTGATAATATATTCTTAATTGCACCTACAACAAGTTCAGAGCGTATTAAACATATCTGCGATCACTCTTCTGGTTTTGTTTACTACGTTTCGTTAAAAGGTGTAACCGGTGCAGGTAATTTAGATACTGTGGAAGTTGCCAAAAATATAGCAGAGATTAGAAAATCGACTGTTCTTCCTGTAGGAGTAGGTTTTGGTATTAAAGATCCAGAAAGCGCAAGCAAAGTAGCTTCTATTGCTGATGCTGTAGTGGTGGGTAGTGCTATTATTAACGAAATTGAAGCACATGCATCGAATAAAGATAAGATGTTGGGAAACATTAAAACACTGATGTCTTCAATACGATTAGCTATGGATAATGTGTCTACTGATCAGCAAGATAATAAAGAAGTTGCTTAAAAATTACGAGAACACTTAAATGAGTATTCTGTTATGAGTTGGTTAGAAAAATTAATGCCTTCGCGAATTCGCACTGAAGGTACGAGTAAGCGAAAGGTGCCTGAAGGATTATGGGATAAATGCCCGAGCTGTAGTGCAGTGTTATATCGTTCTGATTTGGAGCGAAATTTACAGGTATGTCCTAAATGCAATCATCATATGAGAATTGGTGCGCGTGAACGTTTAATGTCATTTCTTGATACCGATTCTCAAGAAGAATTAGCAGCAGATATAGAATCTATCGATTTTTTAAAGTTCAAAGATAGTAAGAAATATAAAGACCGTATTGTTGCAGCCCAAAAAGTGACTGGTGAAAAAGATGCCTTAGTGGTGATGAAAGGTGACCTAAAAAATCTACCAATAGTTGCAGTTGCGTTTGAGTTTAAATTTATTGGTGGTTCAATGGGCTCCGTAGTGGGTGAGAAGTTCTTGCGAGCGGCAAAATATGCACTGAGTGAAGGTGTTCCTATGGTCTGCTTCTCAACCAGTGGGGGTGCGCGAATGCAAGAAGCGCTTATGTCATTATTTCAAATGAGTAAAACAAGTGCTGTGCTAGAGCGAATGCGTGAGCAAGGAATACCATTTATTTCTGTATTAACTGATCCTACTACTGGTGGTGTGTCTGCAAGCTTTGCTATGTTGGGTGATCTAAATGTTGCTGAGCCAAATGCCTTGATTGGTTTTGCTGGCCAAAGAGTGATTGAGCAAACGGTTCGTGAAACATTGCCCGAAGGCTTTCAAAGAAGCGAGTTTTTACTTGAGCACGGCGCGCTCGATATGATCGTAGACAGAAAAGAAATGCGCGATAAGCTTCATTCTATTCTTAGTATCCTTATGAATGTAAAAATAGAAAGCTAGAAAAACTATAAATATAATATTCATTCTTTAATTGAATGGATTGGCCAGAACTACTTTTTACTAACAATTCTAATTAATTTCATCCCTTGTTATGAGATTCGAACATCTAAAAGAATGGCTGGATTGGCAAGAGACGTTGCACTCAAAAAAAATTGAGTTGGGTCTTGAGCGCATTGCCGAAGTGGCAAGTGCTATGGGGGTGGATAAGCCTGCATATAACACCATTGTCGTGGCAGGAACAAATGGGAAAGGGTCGATCGTAAGCACCTTAGAGTCTATTTATCACCATGCTGGCTATCGAGTGGGCGCGTATACTTCGCCACATTTGCTTCAATACAATGAGCGTATACGAGTTAATTACAAGAATATTGATGATGATTCTTTATGTAATGCATTCAATAAAGTGGATGAAGCACGTGGTAATACAAGCCTAAGTTATTTTGAATTTGGCACGCTTGCAGCTATGCAAATTTTCAATGCTTCTGAGTTAGATATTGCTATCTATGAAGTGGGTTTGGGTGGGCGGCTAGATGCTGTGAATATATTAGATTCAGATGTGGCTATTATTTCCAGTATTGGGATAGATCATATCCAATGGTTAGGTGCAACAAGAGAATTAATTGGCTTTGAAAAAGCTGGAGTTTTTAGAGCAGATCATTCTGCTATTTGTGGTGACTCAGATCCGCCTGACAGTTTAATTCAGCATGCAAAAAAACTTGGAACAGAATTATTATTTATCAACCAAGACTATTCATTTGAAATCAACAATGATGAAACGTGGTCGTTTCACAGTGAGAACCTAGATTGGGATAATTTGCCATTACCAAATTTGCATGGAGAAGTCCAAATTGGTAATGCTGCCACTGCACTAATGGGTTTGGGTCAAATAGATGAAAAGTTACCTGTTACGCGAGAAAGTGTAGAGCGTGGGTTGACGAATATTAATCTTCCTGGTCGTTTTCAGCGCATTCAAAGTACTTGTGAAATAATTTTAGATGTCGCGCATAATTTAGATAGTGCAAATGTATTGGCAACAAATCTACGCGGCTTAAAACCCGCAACCAAAACCATAGCAGTTTTTGCGGTGCTATCTGATAAAGATGTTTGTGGGATTATTGAAGCCGTCGGCGGCCTATTTGATGAATGGCATATATCTCAATTAGCGTCTGAGAGAACTTTAGACAAAGAAAGCTTGAAAAAGCAGCTTGATAATTGTTGTTATGATTGTGATATTTATACACATTCCTCAATCGCTGAGGCTTATAATACCGCTAAGAGCGCTGCAAGTGAGTCAATGCGAATAGTGGTTTTCGGGTCATTTTTAACAGTAGCAGAAGTGCTAAACCTAGAAGTATAATTCATCTATCTCACATCAGTCTGGAATAGAAACTGATTGAAAATATAGGGGTCTAAAAAGCTTCAAAATCAAAAAATATCATTATGGAAACTACTTTAAAACAACGTTTAATTGGTGCGGCTGTTATTATTGCGCTTGCAGTGATCTTTGTTCCAATGATATTGGACGGTTCAGGTAGGCAAGAGTCTGTAGCGTTAAATATGGAAGTGCCACCCGAGCCAACGTTTACATTTGATAGTAAGTTGCCTGACCCTAAAGCTCTGGACGAGTTACCACCAATTGCAAAGTCTGATCCAGAAAATGTTGAGCCCGAGGTTAACGATAAGAATGCCAACCATACTGATACTGAAGTAGAAGTAGAAAAGAAAGCGGTTGAAGTTATAAAGAAAACTGAAGTAGTGCCTGTTAAACAAGCAAAAGTTGTGGAAGCTACTGAAAACCATATTAAAACGAACCCTGCTTTAAGTGCATGGGCCGTACAAGTGGCTGCATTTGGTGAAAAAGGTAAAGCCTTAGCGTTACAAGAAAAATTATTAGCTAGTAATTTATCTGTTTTCACAGAACGCTCTGGAAATGGTGATAAATCAGTATACCGTGTGAAGGTAGGCCCTGAATTAAAGCGTGAAAATGCAGATAAATTGCGTGATAAAATTGAAATAGAGCATGGTTTAAAAGGAAGTTTTGTTACAAAGCATCCATAGCATCAGTTTTATGTGTGTTTGTTTTTAGTAAGGCTAATAAACTTGTAAATATATTGTTACGGTAAATATGGAATTTTCTTGGATTGATATTGGCATCGTTTTTATTCTGTTGGTGTCTACTGCGGTTGCTATTTTTCGTGGATTTGTAAAAGAAGCCATTTCTCTTGCGAGTTGGATCGCAGCGATTTGGCTCGCGATTACATTTTCTAGTCAAGTCGCGTTATTTTTGCCCGCTAGCATAGATGAAGCGACATTGAGTATTTCGCAAAGCGAAGTTGAGGTAAGTAAATTACGTATTGGGATAGCATTTGTGCTAATCGTGATAGGAACCTTAATCGCAGGTGCACTACTTAATTATATATTTAGTCATTTGACAAAAAACCGCGCACTACGTGGTATTGATCGCTTGCTTGGTGTGTTTTTCGGAGCATTTCGTGGTACAGCGATAATAGTTTTACTTATTTTAGCCGCCTCCTATACAAATTTCCCATTATCAGAAACTTGGAAGTCATCGCAAATTTTACCGCCGTTTGAGTTTGTGGCTAAAAGAGTTATTGAATTTATGCCGCCAGAGTTTTCCAAATACTTTTCATTGGATGGAGCAGATTTGCAAGCTTCAGCCCACCATCTCTAATCACTTAAGGCTTAACCATGTGTGGCATTGTAGGGATCGTTGCAAACAACTCGGTTAATCAGGACTTATATAATGCATTACTGATGTTGCAACATCGTGGGCAAGATGCTGCCGGTATAGTTACCTATCATAAAGGACGGCTTATACAACGTAAGTCTGTAGGCTTGGTTAGTGACGTATTTCAAAATCGCCATATGGAGCGCTTGAAGGGAAAAATAGGCATTGGACATGTTCGATATCCAACTGCAGGCAGCTCATCGTCAGCGGAAGCACAGCCTCTATATGTGAATTCTCCATTTGGTATCTCATTGGCACATAATGGAAATTTGGTTAACGCTAGTCAACTCAAGAAAGAACTTTTCTTAGAAGATCGTCGTCATCTCAATACTGACTCAGATTCAGAGATATTATTAAATGTATTTGCTCATGAGCTAGCCAAGCAAGAGTCTTTGCAACTGCGTGCGGAAGATGTTTTTGCCGCAGTGCGTGGAGTGCATAGGCGTTGTAAGGGAGCTTATGCTGTAGTGGCAATGTTAACGGGACGTGGAATCGTTGCATTTCGTGATCCGAATGGGATTCGACCTTTGGTATACGGCGTACGCGAATCTAAGCATGGTATGGAATACATGGTGGCTTCCGAAAGTGTTGCATTGGATCTGCTTGGATATAGTTTAGTGCGAGATATTTCACCAGGTGAAGCTATATTTATTAATGAAGAAGGTAAGGTCACTAGCGAACTATGTGTGGAGAATGCGGTGCATACGCCATGTATTTTTGAATATGTATATTTTGCTAGGCCTGACTCAGTAATTGAAGATGTTTTTGTGCAAAAAGCACGTATGCGTATGGGGCAATGTTTAGCAAAAAAAATTCTACATGAATGGAAAGAACATGATATTGATGTTGTTATGCCAATTCCAGATACGAGTCGAACAACCGCAATTGAAATAGCATATTTACTTGGTGTGAAGTATCGAGAAGGGTTTATAAAGAATCGATATATTGCACGAACGTTCATTATGCCGGGACAAAAGAAACGCAAAAAGTCAGTGCGTCAGAAATTAAATCCTGTTGGCTTAGAATTTCGTGGAAAAAATGTTCTGCTAGTAGATGATTCAATTGTTCGAGGCACTACATCACGAGAGATTGCTCAAATGGCACGAGATGCAGGTGCTAAAAAAGTATATTTTGCATCAGCTTCGCCCCCCGTTCGTTACCAAAATATTTATGGTATTGATATGCCTGCTCGAAGTGAGTTGATCGCATTTAATAGAGACGTGAAAGATATAACCAAGGAGATTCAAGCTGACGGACTTATTTATCAAGATTTGGATGATCTAATATGGTCGGTGCAACAAGGTAATTTGCGTCTAGATAAATTTGATTCTTCAGTATTTGATGGTAAGTATGTAACGGGTGTTGAAGAAGGATACTTTGAAAGCTTAGAAAACTTACGTAACGACAAATCCAAGCAAAAAGTAGAAAAAGAATATGCAGGGATTGATTTGCATAATAGTAATTAATACCCCCGCCTCATGTTAGTAGATAAAACAACTGCAGAGTTGTTACCTTTATTAAAGCAAGCATGTGAAGAATATCCTCAGCATGCAAATCTCCCCGCTGCAATAGTAAATGTAAGTGAGCAAGCCTTATATTTATATATTGAGGGTTCGTTTGAACATTGTTATCCAGTATCAACATCACGTCATGGTATAGGTCAAATAGAAGGTTCATTTAAAACCCCTATCGGCGTGCATTCTGTTAAAGAGAAAATAGGTGAACAAGCAGAGTTTGCTGAAATATTTTTGTCTAGAGAGCGGACTAATTCTTTAGCAACTATAGAGCCAGAAGCGGTTTGCACAGATATAGATTGTATAACTTCAAGAATATTTTGGTTAACAGGTTTAGAGAATGGTGTGAATAAAGCGAACAATGCTAATGGACAAAATGTAGATAGTTACGAGCGTTATATTTATATACATGGAACTCACGAGGAGGGTTTGATTGGCCAAGTTGCTTCAGTTGGGTGCGTACGCATGAAAAATACTGATATCATTGATCTTTTTGACAAACTCTTTGTTAATTCTTTAGTAATCATTAAAGATTAGTATTTTCTGAGTATTTATTATGCTTGCTGTTTATAAGGATACTCTTGAATGTTTGCTACATAAAAATCCTGAGGAAAAGTGTGAATTAGTTTTTATATTGCATTCGCATTTTGATGCTAAAAGTTTAGATCTAACCAAATCAGAAAAAATAGAATCCGTTATCATCCCAGGCAGGCCGAGCAAGCCAGCCCTGGTTTCACCGCGCGATGTGCCTCGTCGAAAACTGTCTAGTGACGAAGGTCGTGTAGCATTAATTCATGCGATCGCACATATTGAATTTAATGCGATAAATTTAGCGTTGGATGCCATGTATCGTTTTCAAGATATGCCGGTTGAATATTATAAGGATTGGATGCAAGTTGCATTTGAAGAAGCGCAGCATTTCACTATGTTAAATAAACGCTTGCTAGAATTAGGTGCTACCTATGGTGATTTAGTTGCACATAATGGCTTGTGGGAAATGGCATTAAAGACGCAACATTGTTTAATTACCAGGATGGCATTAGTGCCGCGTGTGTTAGAGGCGAGAGGATTGGATGTTACTCCAGGCATGATTAAACGATTACAAGGATGTGGTGATACAGCAACAGTCAAAATCTTGAAAGTTATTTTCGAACAAGAAATCGGTCATGTTGCTATAGGTACACGATGGTTTAATTATGCATGTGGGCTGGAAAACAAGCCTCCCGAAGAGACTTTTCAAAATTTGTTGGATGAATATATGGCCGGAGAATTGCGAGGGCCATTTGAGTTAGAGGCGCGACGTAAAGCAGGGTTTAGTGCTATAGAGTTAGATGCTTTGCAGAAAATATAGAATTCTATATATGTAGTGCTTCAAAATTCGGTTTAGGAAGCAAGACCAGCTGGATTAAATAAATAGAGAATGGAGTTGGAGATAGGAGGGTTTCACTATTTGGTAATCCCGCTGTCTTAGAATTCTTGCTTCCTTAGACCGGTAATTTTGCGTCCCTATTTTTCAATAGGTTTGCCTTTTTCAGTAGCCTGGACTCCTCAATTAATTATTAACAAGTCCAGTATATGAAAAACACGGTTAGTAGAGGTTGAAGTGGTTCACACTATTTATTCCAATATTTTTTAACGTGTTAAATATGAAAGTAAAAATATTCAATTATTTTTTACAGGTTATTATTTAAAGATTGTCTCAAGTTTGTATATTACAAATTTATGTAGGTAAGGTTTTTAATTTCATTGATTCAGATGTGCAATGCAAAACACTCCCGTGTTTATACCAGTCACCAAGTACAATTCTTTTGTATTGGCTGCCATTTAGATTGAATTCATGTTCTGCAGGTCGATGTGTATGACCATGAATTAGATGTTTTACATTATGTTTTTCCATCACTTGTTCAACGGTGTGTTGATTAACATCCATAATGTCTTCAGGTTTTTCTTGGGTGGCTGATTTACTTTTGTTACGCAAACCTTGCGCGATTTTTAATCGTTGTTTAACACTAAGCATAAGTAGTGGCTTCTGAATCCATGGGCTTCGTGCTTTAGAGCGAAATTTTTGATAAGCAACGTCATCGGTACATAGTGTGTCGCCATGCATGATAAGTGTAGGCGTGCCATATAAATCAATTACAGTTTCTTCGGGTAAAATTTTGCATTGAGCTTGTTTGGAGAATTGTTGTCCAATTAAAAAATCACGATTGCCGTGAATAAAATAAACCGGTACACCGGTATTGCTTAGATCTCGTATGGCGCGGATGGCAGAATCTAATCCTTCTGCAGGGTCATCGTCGCCAATCCAGTATTCAAATAAATCACCTAAAATATATAACGCATCGGCCGAGCAGCACTCATCTAGAAAACGACAAAAGGCCGCAACGATGTGCGGCCTTTTTTGGTCGAGGTGTAAGTCAGAAACAAATAAGGTTTGAGACATTACTCCGTAGCTTTCGTAAGGAAAGGTTTACTCAACGATGGTGACTTTTTCGATAATGATGGCTTCAACGGGCACATCTTGATAAGGGCCTTTAGTGGTAGTTTCTGCAGCTTTAATTTTTTCTACAATATCCATACCCTCCGTAACTTTGCCGAATACTGCGTAACCCCAGCCTTGAGGTGTCTCGCTGCTGAAGTTTAAGAAGTCATTGTCTTTAACATTGATAAAGAACTGTGCTGTAGCTGAATGTGGGTCGCCAGTACGAGCCATGGCAACTGTGCCATTATCGTTTTTCAGGCCATTATTAGCTTCATTTTTAATTGGTTCGTGGACTGTTTTTTGGTTCATGTCTTCGGTGAATCCGCCGCCTTGAATCATGAAGTTTGAGATCACACGGTGAAAAATTGTGCCATCGTAAAAGCCTTCTTTTGCATATGTTAAAAAATTTGCCACAGTGTTAGGAGCATTATCAGCGTCGAGCTCGAGCATGATCGTTCCTTGATTAGTATCCATTTTTACCATTGTAGTTTCTGCCTGAATGTTAGATGTGATTGAGAATAAAAGTATGAATACTATTAGAAATATTTGCTTTCGCAGTGTATTCATTTCGCCTCCAGTACGTTTGTGAGTGTGAATAATTCCATATATTGGTCTTTAAAACCACCCAATAGTTCATAGTGGTTGGCTGAGATATATCAATAATATAGTTAAATTTCAGTTATATGGCTGATTAGGAAGCAGACTGTGCTTTAGTGGCATTGACCTGATTAATCACTAACACGTATGATCCGCAGTCGGTAAGATCTGTTCGATATAGATCGTATCAAAATAGGTCATATCAAAAAAATGTCGGGGCATAGCGCAGTCTGGTAGCGCACCTGCTTTGGGAGCAGGGGGTCCGAGGTTCGAATCCTCGTGTCCCGACCATTTTTGTTATTTCTTTTTTATTATTTCTAAAATTCCCCTTATATTTCCCCTAGATATCTTGCTTTAAATAACACTTCCAGTACATTTTCTCTATGCAATTTAAAACGTTAGTTGATGCATTAACGCATAATCGAAGTGAAGACCGTTTTGTAGGTTTCATTAACGGGCAAGATGAAGAGAAAATCATCAGTTTTAATGCTTTGTATGAGCGTGCCTTAGGTTTGTTGCATGTATTGCAGCAGAAAGGAATGCGGCAAGGTGATTTTCTCATTTTGAATTTAAATGATAATGAGAAAATGGTGGATATTTTTTGGGCATGTCAGTTGGGTGGCATCATACCTGTGCCGCTAGCAATAGGGATTAGTGACCAGCATCGCCAAAAAATATTTAATGTTTATCAGCAATTAGCTGGTAATAAAACAACTCACCAGCCAAATAAAAATTCAAATAATGTATATCTATACACAGATCGTAAAACGCTGCTTAAATTACAATCTAGTGCAGGTAGGTCATCCGATGTTTCTACCTATAATGCCATCACTAAGAATGTTTTATTAACCGATGATGTGGTTGAAATTTCTGAGTCGGGTCAAATTGTAGAAGTTGCGCCTGAAGATATATCTTTTATTCAGTTCTCGTCGGGTTCAACCGGCAGCCCAAAAGGAGTTGTATTAAAGCATCGCAATTTAATCGCCAATATTGATGGAATTCGACAAGCTGCTGAGTTCACGCCCGAAGATACAAGCTTAAGTTGGATGCCATTGACGCATGATATGGGATTAATAGGGTTTCACTTGAATCCTATAGTGTGTAATTACAATCATTACATCATGCGTACAGATTTATTCATTCGTCGTCCTCTATATTGGATGACTACCGCGAGCGATAAAAAAGCAAATGTATTATGTTCGCCTAATTTTGGTTACAAACATTTTTTAAATGCTTATGGTCGCAAGGGCCTTGACGACTTAGATCTGTCGCACATGCGTTTAATCTTTAACGGGGCAGAGCCTATATCTGTGAAGCTATGTGAACAGTTTAGCAATGAAATGTCGAAGTTCGGTTTACCTAAGAACAGCATGTTTCCTGTGTATGGTTTAGCCGAAGCAAGTTTGGCAGTAAGTTTTCCTCCCGTTGAAGCAAGTCTAAATGTTGTAAATTTGCAGCGAGAGTCTTTGGCGGTTGGAGCTAAGGCAGAAATCACTTCACAATCTGATGCGACCTCAACTCTAGTAGGTGTTGGCGCACCGATACCACATTGTAAAGTTAGAATTAGTAACCATGAAGGTGAGGAGTTACCTGCCGGTACCGTTGGCCACATTCATATTGGTGGTGAAAATGTTACTGAAGAAATTATTGGTGATGATGGTGAAATATTCTTTGAGGGTGGTTGGGTGAATACCGGTGATCTTGGTTTTGTTTCTAGTAGAAATTCTAACCAAACTTCAAATAGGTCTTCTGGGCAAGTGCTGTATATTACCGGGCGATTTAAAGAAATTATTTTTGTTAATGGTCAAAACTATTATCCCCATGACATAGAAGAAACATTGCAAAGTCTGTCAGGGTTGGAGCGTGAGCTAGAGTTGGGGAAAGTGGTGGTCACTGGAGTTTCATCTGAGAAAAGCGATCTTGAGCAAGTAATTGTTTTTATTCTGCACAAAGGTAATCTTGATGAGTTTCAACGAATAGGTTCAAAAGTTAAAACCAGTATCAATGAGCAATTTGGAATTGAAGTGCACTATGTTTTACCAATTAGGAAAGTGCCTAAAACTACTAGTGGAAAAGTGCAGCGTTCTGCATTGGCAGATATGTATTTAAATGGTGAATTTGATCAAGTACTTGAAGAAATAGCACCGGTTAAGGATGCGGTTGCGCGAGCTGATGAGTCTAGTGATGATGAAACAGTTAATGCGATTAAGAAGATATGTATGGAAGCATTACCAGATAAATCATTTAGTGTTGATGATAGTTTGTTAGAGTTGGGCGCAAGCTCACTCTCGTTAGTTGAAATTCATGCTGGTCTGGATGAGCTATATCCTGATGTAATAGAAATTACAGATTTAGTAGATCACCCAACAATTGCAGCGCTTGCTGAATTTATAAAAACCAAATAATTTTTACTTGATATTGTTTTATCGTATAAGGTTAATCGTATAAGGTTTTTTTCTTTTTCCATCTCTTGTGTGTCCACAACCAGTCCTGTGGTTGTTGCATGATTTGCTGTTCAACAGCTTGTACGTATTTTTTTAACACTAAATTGGAGTCTTTCTCATAAGGTGGAGAGCAGAGCAACTTAATGCTTGCTTTGTATTGACCGCGTGTGACGCGTTCAAAATTCATAAAGAATACAGGGTACTTAAATAATGTGGCGATCTTTTCTAAGCCTAGATAAAACGGTGTATCTTGGTTTAAAAAGGTTGTCCAATAGGCATCGTCTCTACGTCTAGGGGCTTGGTCAGGGGTAATGGCAATAATGCGCGTTTGTTTTGCATGCTTAATTAATTCTGTTATACACGTTTTGGCAGGTGTAAGCGTGATATTAAATTTTGCACTCGATTCAAGTGCTAACTCATTGGCCCACTTTATATGTAATGGCTTGTATATATTGGCAAGCGGGAAGTTAAGTTTTTGATTGGCCGCTAGGATGGCCCATTCCAGATTGCTCTGATGGGCAAGGGTTAATAGAACTGTCTGGCCTTGTTGCAAGTATTTTTCAATTTCTTCACTATTTTCAAAGTTAACGTGAGCCAGTATTTCTTCTGGTCTCATGTTGATGCTTTTTATAATTTCACAAAAAACTTCACTATAGTTTTTATAATGATTTTTGAGTAACACCTTTTTTTCTATCGCACTTAGGTTTGGGAAAGAATTGCTTATATTATTTTCTGCGATGCTGCGTTTAAATCGAATAATATAGAAAAGGAAAATATATAGCGGCCACGAAAAACAATATAAAAAAGGCAGTGGAAGGGCCGCAATGGACTTTAAGATGAGCTTTTGCAAAGAATTACTTTAGGTTTTTATGTGAGTAATGTGTAACTATAATCTAGTCGCTAGCTGGTTTTTTAAGTTTCCACCTTCTATAAGCCCATAACCAGTCTTCTGGGCTTTCTAAAATCAATGATTCGAGCTCAGCTATATATGCCCGCATTATTTGATTGGGTTCTTGTGTATAAGGTGGCTCAGCCAGTAACTTTAAAGTCGCCTGATAATACCCTTTATGGGTTCTTTTAAGTGACATGAATATAATTGGATATTTAAATGCGCGAGTAATTTTTTCTGTGCCAGTATGAAAAGCAGTGTCACGATTCAAAAATGTTTGCCAGTAAGGGGCGTCGTTCTTTTTCGGTGACTGGTCGGCTGCCATCGCAAGCATGCGTGTAATTTTAGATCGTTTTAATGATTCAGCTACACAAGTTTCCATAGGGAGAGGAGTGACGTTGAATCTTGTACGTAAATAATAAAATAACTTTTCCAGACTGTCAGATCGTTGTGTGCGGTAAACAGTATCCACTGGGTAGTTTAAATGCTGCGCGCATGCCAATAACGCCCATTCAAAATTACAAAAGTGTGCAGTAATGATAATGGCAGATTGATCTTGGTCTAAGTATTTTTCTAATACATGTAGATTAGTGAATTCGACGCGCTTTTTGATTTCTTCTTTACTTAAACTAAGAGACTTAATGTTTTCTGCGATGACCATGCAGGTATTTTTGTAATGACTTTTAGCCAACTCATTACACTCGTTTTCAGTATGGTTTGGGAAGGAAGCTTTAATATTGGTTAGCGTGAGTGCTTTCCTGACACTGAAGATATGAAATAAAAGAACATAACAGCACCAAGAAGCTCCATATAACACTCGTAAAGGTAATAATGATAGAACTTTAAGGCAAGGTATTAGCATATTGAATATTATTTGGAGGAATGTGCTTTGGTTTTATTTAGCTTTGAC
>JBGCDX010000132.1:0-3833 GCA_045105815.1 Gammaproteobacteria bacterium | reverse complement strand
AATACGGTCCGTACTTAAAAGGAGCCATACCAGATAATCCTGAAGGTACTAGCAATACTATTGTTGTCGTGAATACCGGTGTATTAGGTCTTGCCTCTGCCGCAGCAGGTGGTTGGCGTTACGATACCATTACCGGTGAATTTATCGCAGATAATTAATCGCTAATTCACCCCGCGACTATGCTGGAGGTTAAATTGCTTTTATGAACTTATGCGGTTACAAAGGCTTTACTTTATTAGATACCATGATTGTAGTGTCAATCATGGCTACCTTTGCAGTAATGGCGCTTCCTTCATTTACTTCTAATGATTCTTACCAGTTAGATTTAGCAAAGACTGAAATTGTAACGGCAATTCGTTTTGCTCGTAGTGAAGCTTTACGCTCGGGAGAAACTTATGGCGTTGATATAGATCGTGCTAGTAAACAGATAACAGTTTACAAAGCAGATTTAAACGTCACGCCCGTAGGTCAAGAGTTTATTGCCTATCACCCTATAAATAAAAATCTATTTAATTATAATTTAAATACGGATTTCAATTTAATTAACGTTGATATTATCAATGCAACAGAACCATTTTTATTTACAGATTCAGTGAGACGCAAGTCATTATTGTTTGATAAAAACGGAATACCCATCTGGTTTAATTCTAATACAGGCACTACTTATCAACTTAGTAGTGCCACGATTGAGCTGGCTAACGGTAGTCATGAGAAAGATGTTTTTGTGCAGCCATATAATGGCAGGGTAACCGTTCAATGAAATTCACTAAAAATAAAATTTATACCAAACGTGCGCAAACTGGTTTTTCATATATAGAAGTGTTGGTGGTGGGTATTTTAATTTCCGTCACACTCGTTCCAGCTTTAGAGGCTTTACAGGGTGCTGTAACGGGCTCTGAGCTTCACGAAAGAGTCACTACTCAACAATATCATTTGCGTAATAAACTGGAAGAAGTGCTGGCAAAATCTTTTGATGAACTTGATGCAGCCGCTATTGTTGCTGGCGACCATACGGTTGTTACTGGTTTTTCAGATGCTTTGGGAACGTCCGATCGTCGTTTAGTGTATTTGTCAAAATATGATGGGGATAATGCTGATTCGGATAATGATTCATTTACTGGAGTAGATGATGACCTGCTTTGGTTGCGTGTAGAAATTGAGAATACACCTTATATGTTTGAAACGTTAACCAATAAATAATTTGGTATGTTGCATGCAAATGGATACATCAAAATTACATGCAAAGGGGTTTTCATTAATTGAGTTAACGATAACAATTATAATTACCTCAATTTTGCTCGCTGCGTTATATAGCGTGCTCAACCCTACATTAAACGCAAGCCAGGCTACTCAAAAACGAAATGAAGTTATACATAACGCTCGTTATGCAATGGAAAAAATGGTGCATGCAGTCAATCGAAGCCCACAAATATTGCTTCCTTATAATGATAAAGCCTTGACAAGTTATCCTGATAATATTCGCGAACAGACCAATCCTGCATCTGCACCACCTTCAGGTAGCACCTTAGCAACAGCCGTGTTGGCCATTAAACAAGACCCAACCATTGATCTAGATGGTGATGGCATTGTAGATGTTGATAATGATGGGGATGGAAGAATAGATGAAGATTATCCGGGTGATATGACCAATGACTCTGAGCCGGGCATTAAAGGGATAGATGATGATGGTGATGGTCAGGTCGATGAAGGATTTTCGAATAGAGATGATGATGAATATGTTGGTTTTTCAGATGAAGATCCGGTCGATGGTGTTGATAATGATGGTGATAACAATGTAGATGAAGATTCTCCTGCAGATATGAATAAGGATAGTGAGCCAGGTATAGCAGGAGTTGATGATGACGGAGATGGTGCTATAGATGAAGGTAGTGATGAAGATGATGATGAAGATGGCGTAAATAATGAAGATTGGTGTGATCCAGTGGTATTTTATATGCAGGCAGGTGCACTCATTGAGCGCATCCCGGTTCCTTGGGATACCAATTCAAGTGGGACAATAACGGGCGAAGACTATATAGAAACTATTCTTGTTGAAAACGTATCTCGTTTTCGTGTTGAAAGAGTTCCACAAAATTCAGATCGTGTGTCAACTGTCGAGCTTACATTAGAAATAACACCACCAAATGGTGAGATGTTTAATCTCACTACTCGAGCACGTGTGGGTGGTGCATTATGAAATATCAAACAGGAATTGCTTTGTTACCCGTTGCACTCATTATTACCGTAATAGCAGCAGTTAGTTTATTACTGAGTTATGAGTCATCAATGAATGTACATCAATCTGCCTCACAGAATGAATCTAAGCAAGCAGATTTAATTGCAGAAGCAGGCATGGCGCATGCAAAGTGGCAACTTAAAAAAATTACGGATTGTGCGGGTTATGCAAATCTTCCAAGCACTAATTTCGATGTTCACAGTTATACTGCAAATATCACTCCAGATAATGGATCACCCATTTCAGTTAGCGCCACAGGTGTCTCAAATACTGGAATAACGCGAACGCTGATTGATACGCATATGAGAATGTATCAAACCCCTTACACAAAAGAATTTGTACTAGATGAAAGCGGGAAAGATACCTTTATTGAAGGTGAATCTGGACATACAGATCATAATAAAGGGAATGACAATCATATTGTTATAAAGTCAGAAACCAATAAGCCTGAGCGAGGATTAATTCAATTTGATCTAACAAAAATTCCTTCCAACACAAAAATTTTAAACGCGATATTGGAGCTTCATTTAAGCGACAGCAAGGGGAGTAGTCAGGATATATTCATTCATAGAGTTACTGATGATTGGGTGGAAGAAGAAGTCACATGGGAAATTAAACGTTCTGGGTTTTTCCAAAATTGGAGCCCCCAAGGTGGTGAATATGTAGCTCAGGTTTCAGGTTTATTTTCAGCGGATAGTGTCGGCTGGAAAAGTGCTGAAATTACTCAGCTTGTGCAAGACTGGGTAAAAGCGCCAAGTATCAATAATGGGATGATATTATTATCCATGCCAGCATCAGGTAATAACGAAAAAATATTTACTAGTAGTGATCAAGGTGATGTTGCATTACATCCAAAACTTACCATTACCTATGCATGTGAGTGTGGGCAACAATGTTTAGATCCTGCAGTTAGTAAATTATTATTAATTGTAAGTGATCCTAATAATTTAGACCCACAAGAAGAGGCGCGCCAATCTCTATTTGAATCTTGGGGGTACGGTGTTGCCTTAATTGATGATTCAAAGTCACAAGAAGATCTTGAAGATGCAGCTGCGCTGAATAACGTGATATATGTTTCTGAAGAAATTGATCATGATCAACTCAGGGATAAGCTTAGAGGTGTTCCAATAGGTATTGTGAATGAAGAACAATATTTATTTCAAGAATTTGGATTCTCGAATGATCGTTCGATAAAATTTCGTGATCAAATCGATATCGTCGACAATAGTCATTACATCACTTCAACATTCCCACAAGGTCTTCTAACGGTGTATACCAGTGAGCAACCTAGCTCTATGGTGATTACTCCAGCATCGGGAGTTCGAGTGTTAGGACTTTTGAATAATAGTGGACCTGGCTGGGAACCATCCTTAGCCGTAATCGATACTGGTGGTGAACTATATGGGGGAGGAGTCGCTCCAGCTCGTCGCGTTAAATTACCGTGGGCAAATATTGATGTGTCAACACTAAATGAAGATGGCCAAACCCTTACACGACGTGCCATTGAGTGGGCCGCCGGCGCTGAAGGCGAAGATAATAATACTGGTTTAATCGCGCATTGGAAGTTAGATGAAACAACTGGACTTGTTGCAAAGGA
>JBGCDX010000131.1:0-8943 GCA_045105815.1 Gammaproteobacteria bacterium | reverse complement strand
CAGTGTGAAGAAGGTGACCGATATTATAGCGGAGATATCATCTTCCAGCCAAGAACAGGCCAGCGGTATTGATGAGGTTAATAAAGCGATTTTAAGAATGGATGAGAATACACAGCAGAATGCTGCATTAGTAGAAGAAGCTGCCGCAGCAAGTATAACGATGAATCAAGAAGCAGATGAACTTACTAAACAAATGGATTTCTTTAAATTAAGTGATAAAGACATGGTTACTAATCACTTAAAATCAAGCAATAGTGCAGATAGGAGAGGTGCTAGTCGCCCTTGGCAGCAAAAGACTACTGAAGAAGTGAATGAATCAATTGTAGATGCGAAAAAAGTATCTGGTAGTGATATTGAAGATCAACAGTGGCAAGAATTTTAGTTGAAATAAATTTTTAACAATTGTTTAGTTATCATGATAATAATTTATGTCTACTTTAAATAAAAACAGAATATTTGAGCGTTAAAATGAATACAGAAAATGCAAGTACAGATCCAGAAGTATTGGCTTTACCAGAAAAATTCACTATTTCAGAATGTGAAGAATTTTATTCTATGTTATGTGAGCGTATTAAGAAAAAAACTTCTTTAGTTCTTGATGCATCATCGGTTAAGCAAATTGATACGGCTGCATTGCAGTTAATTACCGTTTCATTAAAAGAAAATATAGCACTAGATAATAAAATTGTGTTATCAGGAGTGTCTGATGAGTTTGTAGAGCGTGCTTCTTTGCTGGGTGTGCATGATTACTTAAATTCAAAATCATCCTAAAAATATTATTAAGTAATGGAATACAGTGAAAAAAGAATCAAGAAAAATAAAACACAATCAATGTCAGCAGTTACTTAAATTGTTTGAGGCTCAACTTGATGGGGCACGTCAAGAGATACTCGAGCGTACTCACTTATTAAGCGCATCTTTTGAGACCTTGTTTGATACGGTATATGAATTGCAACTGATGCAGAAAGATGCTCAAGGTGTTAGTCGTGAGACATTAAATAAAAAGTTGCCTGATATGAATAGAACACTCGTTACATGTGTGTCGTCTATGCAATTTACAGATGAGGTCTGTCAGCGCATTGAGCATTTATCTTCAGGAATTGAGTCTGTCAGAGAGTTATTGGATGATGAAATTAATAATAATGAATGTGTTGATTGGGCTGCGTTAACTGATGAAATTGAAAAATCTTATTCAGTACATCAAGAGCTAGAAATTTTTAGTAATGTCATGCACGGTGTTTCATCTAAAAAATGTGAGCCATTTAAAGATTTATTTTAATGGCTAATCCTTCCCCGAGTATTCTTTCAATTGAGAGCCCAGAGTTTTCACATGTGCAAAGAATGCTTAATAAACGCACGAATCAATACGTATTCAGGATATTACCTGGAGAATATTATTTTACGACTAAAGATGAAGTGATTAGCACGACACTTGGTTCATGTATATCAGCTTGTGTACGCGATACTGAGCTTAATATAGGGGGAATGAATCATTTCATGCTGCCTAATCAAGGTAATAGCAGTTCTTGGGAGGATTTGGAAACACGCTATGGAAACGTAGCAATGGAAAGGCTGATTAATAGTATTTTTAAAGCGGGAGGTAGACGGGAAAATTTAGAAATCAAAGTATTTGGTGGAGGCAAGATTGTACCGGCTATGTCAGATGTGGGAGACAAAAATATTTCATTCATTAAGGAATATTTATCAACTGAAGGCTATGAAATTGCATCTGAAGATCTTGGTTTAGAATTTCCTAGGAAAGTAAACTATTTTCCTAAAACAGGACGAGTAATGATGAAAAGGTTGAGATCGATTCATAAGAAATCTATTGCTCAAGAAGAAACTAAATATGTTAATAATTTTGCTTCTAATAAAATGCAAGATAGTAAAGCCGGCGATGTGGAGTTATTTTAAAAATGTATATCAATCTTAATAGCATTAAGGTCTAACATGAGTAAAACACGTGTCGTAATTGTTGATGATTCTGCATTAGTGAGACGATTGCTAAGTGATATTTTAAATTCAGATCCACAAATTGAAGTGGTGGCCTGCGCAAAAGATGCATTTGCTGCTCGCAAAGAAATCAAAGAGAAAAAGCCACATGTAATCACTTTAGACGTGGAAATGCCTAAGATGGATGGCATCACTTTTTTGCGAAATTTAATGCGATTACATCCTATGCCTGTGATTATGATTTCTACATTAACCGAAAAAGGCGCTAATGTTACGATGCAAGCATTGGAGTATGGGGCGATTGATTTTATACCTAAGCCTAAGATAGATATTTCGCATTCAATTGAACATTATGCAGAAGAAATAATCGATAAGGTTAAACAGGCTCGATATGCAAAAGTTCAGTGTTTTGAAAACACTAAATCTAAACTTATTTCTACAAGTGCTTCTACTTCAACCTCGTTAACATCAGCGCCCAAGACATCATTAGAAGTTTCTCCTGAGGATGATGATAAACGTTTTGTAATAGAACAAGAACACTCTGTAGATGAAGTGTTACCTATTGATAATCATCAGCATGTAAATTATCAAACCACTGAACAAATTGTTGCCATTGGTGCATCTACCGGAGGGACTGAAGCGGTTCGATCCGTTATTGAGGAATTGCCGGCTAATTTTCCTGGCATTGTAGTCACTCAGCACATCCCATCAGCTTTTAGTGCTGCGTTTGCAAAAAGAATGAATGCTTCTTCTGCGATGGTTGTTAATGAGGCTAAAGATGGCCAACAAATTATGCGTGGACATGTATATGTAGCACCCGGCGGTCAACATTTATTAGTGGTACGTGACGGCGCTATATTTCGTTGTAAGCTTTCAAATGATATGCCTGTTAACCGTCATCGTCCTTCCGTGGATGTGTTATTTAGATCGGTTGCACAAAGTTTGGGTCAAAATACCTTAGGCATTATTTTAACGGGTATGGGTAAAGATGGTGCCGTGGGAATTAAAGAAATACAAGAAGCAGGTGCTTACACTATTGCTCAAGACGAAGCGTCTAGTGTCGTTTGGGGTATGCCAGGCGAAGCCGTAAAACTAGGGGGTATAAATAAAATTCTACCGCTTAATTTAATTGCAAAGCATATGCAAGAATTAAATGTAAAGCGAGAGAGCGAAGTTGCATCCATGCCAAGCCAAACATCTTTAAGCATGAGTCAGTAGTTAAAGTATAGGATGGATACAAGGGACAAAGAATGAATATTCAATATACTTTTAATGATAATCAGTTTGAAAAGATGCGCTTGTTGGTTCTTCAATACACTGGAATTTCAGTGTCAGATTCAAAACGAGATCTGGTCTATAACCGATTTGCTAAACGTATGCGAACTTTAGGTTTAGGTAGTTTCGATGAGTATTTTAACTATCTAAGTGAATATGAAGATAACGAAATAGAGCATTTTTCAAATGCAATAACGACAAATTTAACGTATTTTTTTCGTGAACAGCATCATTTTCAAATTCTAGAAGAGAAAATTATTCCTATATTGAAAAGTAAGGTTAGCAAAAGGATACGTATCTGGTCTGCAGGGTGTTCGACTGGGGAAGAGCCATATTCAATTGCCATGACATTGCATCGTGTTATACCTAATCTTAAAAATTGGGATGTAAAAATATTAGCGACAGATTTAGATTCAATCGCACTTAAGAAAGCTAAGAGTGGTGTATATGTGGAAGGTCAACTCAAAAATATAACTGAACAGATGAAAAATGACTGGTTTCAACCATGTAACGTAGGGAACGATAGTAATGAGATAGAGGTGATCCCTTCAATAAAATCATTAATTACTTTTAATTATTTAAATTTGATGCATGACTGGCCTATGGCAGGACCATTCGATGTTATTTTTTGCCGTAATGTGGTTATTTATTTTGATAAAGATACACAAAGAGAATTGTTTATAAAATTCTCAAAACTACAAAATGATGATGCATTTATGATTATGGGCCACTCTGAAAATTTATCTAAGATAACCGATGATTATAAGCATATAGGACAAACTGCTTACCAAAAAGTGAATCATGATTGAGCATTTCATCATGATATTTCGATCAACTATCGTTATATAGGTTAGGAAAACACTTTATCCGCCGATAAATGGTGTGAACTAATGAATCAATAATGCTAATAACCAACAACTATAAATATATTTTAATTATAAATAGGAATTTATAATGTCTGAGAATAAAATTCATAAATTAAACAATATGGCGCTCAAGAAAAAGCTGATCATCGCTTTTTTGATACTTGGTTTGATGCCAATGCTGCTAACCGCGACGGTGGTCACTTGGCAGTCCAGTAAAAGTATAGAAAAACAAGTATTCAATCAGTTGGAATCTTTGCGTGAAGGTAAGAAGCAACAAATTGAAGACTATTCTACAAGTATAATCAAGCAGGTCTTAACATTAGCGTCTACAGCAGAAATTATAGAAAGTACTATGGCCTTTAAAGTCACTTTTGATTCATTGATGCGAGATCCGAAAAATATTGGAAAAGTAAACCAAGGTAGAAAAGAATTAGCAAATTACTACCACAATGAATTTTTGCCAAATTACAAAGACCTTAATCAAGGCAAAGCTTTCGATGTAGATAATGTATTAAGTCAGTTAAGTGATGAAGCTGTTTTGCTGCAACATGCTTATATTTATAAAAATCCAGCTACGCTTGGGAATAAACATGATTTTGATGCTTCTCATTTAGGTACAGATTATGACCGAGTGCATCAACGTGTACATCCTGGATTACGAGAATTTCTTGAAGCATTCGGTTATTACGATGTTTTTTTAATAGATAGTGATAAAGGTAGAGTGATGTATTCGGTTTTCAAGGAATTAGATTATGCTACCAGTCTAATTGAGGGCCCATATTCGGATTCGGGCTTAGCTAATGCTTACAAACAAGCGAATGAATTAAATACTAAAGGTGAGTTTGTGTTGCTGGATTATCAGCAATATTCTCCTTCGTATGAAGCCCCGGCAAGTTTTATTGCAACACCTATATTTGATGGTAGTAGGAAGATTGGTGTGCTAATTTTCCAAATGCCATTAGATAAAATAACCACAATTATGCAGTCAAGAAACGGTATGGGAGAAACGGGTGAGGCATATTTGGTAGGTAAAGATAATTTGATGCGCTCTGATTCTTATAAGAATCCTGAGAAACTATCCGTTATTTCTTCGTTTAAAAAACAAACAAAAGTCAAAAGTGAGGCGATTAACGCAGCACTGTCAGGTGCAAGTGGAACATTTCAGTCAACAAATTATCAAAATACTGATGTCATATCTGGTTATGAGCCTGTTAATTTTGGCCCGTTGGAATGGGGCTTAGTTGTAGACATTGAATCCAAAGAAGCTTTTTCAGCAATCGATATATTAAAGTTACAGATTTTAGGTATGGCGGTAATAATGTTTTTGATTTTGTTTGCCGCTGCGTTCCTAATAGCCAAAAATATAGTAAAGCCGATTGTAGCTATGAAGGAAACAATGGTCAGTATTGTAAATACAGGTGAATTTAGTAAGAGAGTTACTGTTAATAGTGATGACGAAATCGGAGAATCTGCTACTAGTTTTAATAATCTTTTAACAAGCTTGGAAGGAGTATTTTCTGAAATCAACCAAGTGGTTGGAGCTACTTCAAAATGTGACTTTAGTAAACGTGTTGAATCAGAAGTGCGTGGTGATTTAGATACCCTTAAAAAGGGTGTGAATGAATCGTCTGATACGATAGAGACCACGATGAATGCTTTAACAGATTTAATGAATGCTCTGAGTAAGGGAGATTTTAAACGCAGAATTTCTGCCGATCTAAACACTGAATTGAAAGATTTTGGCTCATCTGTTGATAATGCAATGCAAGTTATCGATGGTGCTTTATCTCATATCGATGATGTGATGTCAGAGATTTCCCAAGGTAACCTTGAATCACGTGTGGAAGGTGATTTGCCTGGTCAACTTGGCGACATGAAAGTTAATATTAATTCGTCCTTAGAGATACTAAACCAGATATTCTTAAATATAAGTCGTGTGTTTGGAGCACTTGCAAACGGTGATTTAAGTGAAAGAATTGATGATGACTTGCAAGGTGCTTTCGGGCAAATAAAGAATGATGCAAATGCTACGATTACAAAATTAACTGAAATTGTAGATGAAATTCAATTAACATCTAATAACGTAAGTGAGGGTGCTGATAATATCTCTAATGGCAATCAAAATTTAAGTCAGCGAACTGAAACACAAGCAGCTCATATTGAGCAAACCGCTTCTTCCATGGAAGAAATTATTGCTACTGTAAGAAATACTGCAGCTAACTCTAAAAAAGCTAATGACCTGGCGGTTGAATCAAGGGGGCGTGCTGTAAGGGGTGGCAAAGTGGTTGAAGAGGCTATCTCAGCGATGGGTGAAATTAATTTAGCGAGTAACAAAATTTCAGAGATTATTGGTGTGATTGATGAAATTGCTTTTCAAACTAACTTGTTAGCATTAAATGCTTCTGTAGAGGCTGCACGTGCTGGAGCAGAAGGGCGTGGGTTTGCAGTAGTAGCGAGTGAAGTTAGAAATCTTGCTGGAAGAAGTGCAACTGCCGCTAAAGAAATTAAAGAACTAATTGAAGATAGTGCTTTAAAAGTGAATGCTGGTTCTGAGTTAGTAAGTAAATCGGGTAAAACTTTGGAAGAAATTGTTTCCGGAGTGCAAACCGTTACAGATATTGTTGGAGATATATCCATGGCATCAGGCGAACAAAGTTCTGGTATAGAATTAGTTCGATCATCTCTAGAGCAATTGCAAACATTAACTCAACAGAATACCGCTATGGTTGAAGAAGCAGCGGCGAGTAGTGAAGAACTGGGCGCACAGGCAATGGTCTTAGATCAACTGATAGCATTCTTTAATACATCTGATAGTGTTGCAAAATATAATAATTTTGAGGAAGCCGAGGCGCAGTCTAGGAAAGTGGCTTAGTAGAATTAACAGTATATAAATTTAAAACGCTTAGATTGCATAATATTTTATGCTGGCTTGCTTTATGCTCAAATGTGCTAATTATTGAGTCGTAAAATTGGCTTTAAATTCTAATTAATTATGGGAATGTCTTCTGCAATGATGATGTCGTTAGTATCTTTTGAGACTGACGGCGAATCAATTGGCTTAGATGTGATGCTTGCTCTTAGCGTATTTATTATAACTATTTCGTTGGCCTTATTTGCATAATCCATTGCGGTCATCTCTGCATTAGATTTTAGTGAAGAATCTGCACCTAGTTCTAGAAGCATTTTTACGCATTTTATGCTCCCTATACTGGTTGCCATCATTAAGGGAGTTTTCCCATTTGCATAACGATGGTTAATATCGGCTCCGAATTCTATAAATTTCTTTACTTCAAAAGCACTGTCCATTTTTATGGCGCTATACAGTAAGTCATAAATGCTGATGGAAAGTTGACTGTTAGCGGTATAAGCTAAATTGTTTTTTTTGGTTTCAGGCTCTATGGAATGCGCGATATTTATACTTAAGATTGCAAGTAGACTTATACATATAATTTGTTTTTTATAAAAAAGCATTCTCATGTACCCAAGATATAAAATAACTATATTTATCTTAGTGGGTTACGTGAATTTCATCTATTCGAATACTTTTGAAATGAGACGTATGTCATATTCTATGTTCGTTTTATCTTTTTTGACGATTACAACTTAATCAAAATACCGTTACTTGTAATTAAAAAAGCCCTGCAAGCAGGGCTTTTTAACATCAAAAGCGTAAGCTACCGATGTTGTTTTGATTCTCCATGGTGATAGTTATCTGCCTGATATAAGTGCCAGTACATATATAATGCAATTGCACCCACCGTTCCTAAGAATATAAGCAAAGTATATAGATCTGCCATTCTCATCTCCTAATAGTTCCAACATTTTATGTTTTCCATTTCTGGAAAAGTTTAGCTTTGATTGTAATCAAAACCGGACTAACTATAAGGTAATTAGCATGATTTTACCAATATTTGGTAATTTACATTAAGTGGGTGAAGCTATCTGGTTAATGATGTAATTGCCTATAAAATCACGATTTGATCACAAATCTTGATCATATTCCCTTGTTTTTACTAAATTTTTAAGTGTTTCGGCCGAAGTCTTAATGCGGATAAATACGTATTTAGAACTTTAGTGCTACAGGGAAGTTAGTCATGGCAGTATTTGATAAGTTTAAGCAATGGATAGACAAGGCGTTAGAAAAGTCTCAGCCTAACGACGGAAATGTCTTGGATGAGCAGTATCAAGAGCAAGTTGATGTTGAGAGGCCTCCTGAAGAGCTGTTTAAACAAAATATTCTTATGGGGGATACGGCCCGTTCTGAAATTGTTGGGCAAGAAACAGCATCTGAAGATAATATTAATAATCAAAACGATGGTGTCCAGTCTAAAGCTCCAGAACAAGAACAAGTGGCTTTCCCTGAGCCTTCGCAAAATGAAGCTAATATTCCAGATTTTTTAAAACAAGACGGTAATATTAATCCCAATGATGATGACATTGCCTTAAGTGCTGAATCTTCATTTGTTAGTGTCAACCCTATTGTTAACGATGACTCAGAGGCTGTAGCTGCAAATGTTTCTGCTTCTTCTAGTGTTGGAGATAATGGTTCTTCAGATTCTAGTGGTTCTAATAATACAGGTAACCCAGAGGACCCAGAGAACCCGGGTCCTGGCTCAAATTCAGATGTAAGTCCTGTTGTAGATGCAAATATAACTGATAACGAAATTAATGAAAGTGCATCTATTGGTGCATCTGTAGGGTTAACAGCTTTCGCATTTGACGCCGACGGTGGTGACAGTGTGACCGGTAGAGCGACGAGCAGGGCAAGAGAGGAGATCTCGATGGACGCCGAAACAGTAGAAGAGACGGTGAACGATCCGAGGGCGTTGGACTTTGAAACCTCTTCGAA
>JBGCDX010000130.1:0-3661 GCA_045105815.1 Gammaproteobacteria bacterium | reverse complement strand
TAAATATCACATCTTGAGGTGATGATTGCACTTCATGCCCAAGCAATGGGCCTAATTGTAGTAAGATAATAATCATCCCTATACCAGACATAAAACCTGAGATCACTGGAATTGGAACAAGTTTTATATACTTTCCTACACGCAAAATCCCTAAAATTACTTGTATCACTCCACTTAAGATAACCACAGTAAAGGCAATAATTGGTCCTGAATTTATGTCTGAAGCACTAAACTGTGTGAATATACCAGCCATCACTACTGTCATAGGACCGGTAGGGCCAGATATTTGCGTTGGTGTCCCACCAAACAATGCTGCAAAAAGTCCTACGAAAATAGCTCCATATAAGCCTGCCATCGCACCTGCACCAGACGAAACTCCAAATGCTAATGCTAGGGGTATAGCTACAACTGCAGCAGTAATTCCGCCATATAAATCCCCTTTAATATATTTTAGATTCATATAAATTTGATGAAGTGACTAGATTTGATTTCCTGAAACACATAATCAATATTCATAAAAAGAAATATGGTGAGTCATCTCTTCTTTATTTAGCTTGGTTTACCATTTGTTTAGTTTTTTCCTCGACTTCTTTTGCGGTATCCACTAAGGATTGATCATTAGATAATGCAGATAGCATTTGTTCGGGCTTAATCAGTCCGATCTTCGTTTGATTATTTTCAGTGAAAACAGAGATCCTGCAAGGCAACGCCATATTCAATCTCATGTCGGTTGCTAACACTTTTGCAGCTTGTATAGGATTACAAACTTCGAAAACTTTACAATCTTCCTTAAAGTCGATACCTTTACTGCGCAATGTATTTCCCAAATCATGCACATGCAAAACACCAAACCCATGCTGCTTTACTGCTGTATCTAGATCGGTAACAGCTTCTTCAAACGATTTATCTGATTCAACAATATAGTACATTTTTCACCCCCTAATTTAATTATAAATATTTCACTTTGCAGTCAATAGCATGCATTCAACTTCGTCAGTCGACTGATTGAATAAGTAGAAATTCACGCTTAATAGTGACCACCATATTTTTATCTATACATACAGCAACATGAAGATTATTTACTTCGTATCAGGCGCCTCTTCCTAGTAGAGGCCGAGCACACAAACTTATGAATACTATAGATAATTGAATTAAATTCTAATTCTATTTTCAATAATCACAAAATTCGATAGGCCAACCCAAAGACTAATCCAACTTACTAGCAGGCAAGGTTCTTTCTAGTTATGTGACTTTATTTTTTACATGGATAGGCATCAGTTAGAGCTTCTAAAATCAAATCTTTTGCTGAGCCGGATAACGCATCAGATTCTTTAGGGAAAGATTTATAATATTTAGTAATAATATTTTGCAATTGGCGTCCCTTTATATTTTGTGGTGGACACCAAATATTATCGATAGTAGCCTCAGCGACCCCACTTATATAGCCCGCAAAAAACTTATCTATTGATTGAATATTCTCATGATCATTATCTTTGATTGAATTTAATAGCGAGTCAACGCTCAATGGATCTGCTATCGCTAATGATTCTGATAATATAAACATTAAAACAACATATATAAAGAATTTGGAATTTATCACTATTTTTACCCTCTTATACAAATAACTGTTAAGCAACTCAGCTTGAGCAGTATAATTTTATTAGGATTTTCTAGTTCAGCTAGCATCTTACTTGACAACAATAACAGTTTCAGAATCCGAGTGGAATATTGAAATAAAATAATTTGGATATGGAAATACAAATCAACCAAATGTCAGCTATGGGTCGAAAACTGACATTCAACATAAAACTGTCTCATTCTTCATAGCTCAAATGTCTTGCTTGATTAAGTCGTCATGCAAAAAATTAAAAATGCACTTACACATACAGAGCAACGTAAATTTGGGCGAACTAACATCCATAGCTATTCGTCATAATCGGGGTTACTTCAAATAATTTAATTAGCTTGTGGTTCTTGAAATTCAACGGCAGAATTAACACTCTCATTTCACGCGAAGATAATGATACAGAAGTGCATAAAACGCTTCACATAAGAGCCGAATGACTTATATTTTTTATTTAATGGTAACCGTAAATTTCTAAGTCATGTAAACTCACGTATAGCAACAAACACACCACAGCCATTACTATATAGCCTATTATGAAACTACTTATTCGCAACATTGATCGTAGCGTCACTGAAGCACAAATACGCTCGCTATTTGAAGCGTATGGCACCATTCAGTCTTGTAACATTGTGTTAGACAAGCAAACAGGCGAATCAAAAGGTTTTGGTTTCGTTGAAATGCCTAAACCAGGCGAGGCAAAAGCTGCCACCAAAAACCTAAATGGGAAAGACATACAGGGCAGCAAAATTCGTGTCAAAAAAGCTGAGACAAGAATTGAAAATACTCCCAATACTGAAAAACCGAACCCCTACAATAAGTCAAAATGACACACACTTCTAAAGACCCATTACATGGAGTTACCTTAGAAAATATCATCACTCGACTTGAAGAACGCTATGGCTGGGAAGAATTAGGGCTTAAAATAAAGATTAAATGCTTCACTCACGACCCTAGCATCTCCTCTTCGTTAAAATTTCTTCGCAAAACAGCCTGGGCAAGAAAAAAAGTTGAAACTCTTTACCTACGCACCAAGTGGAAAAAAGAAAATGTATGGTTAGAAGCCCAAGACAAGCTTAAAAACAAGTCCAGCCAAAATGACCAGGACGATTAAGCCGCTTAACTGATTTTGATTTCAATTCATCAATAATTTATTATCCATTTAGGCTTAATCAATCAATGTGATGTCTTGTATTTGATAACTGTGTCGTTTAGACAGCAACAACAAACAAGTAATAGCCCCTATTAATGCGAACATCATGTCGGACTGGGTATCCCAGACATAACCCTGTGTACCTAAGAATGCTTCAGCATCACCACCAGTGGTCAGTGCTACCCACCATTCTATCAATTCATAGAATGCACTAAATGCCAAGCAAACTGATAGCACAAATACATTCACCCATACCGCACCATTAACGATATTTTTTCTTATTAGAATTTCTCTTGCTAGTAATGCCGGCACAAACCCCTGCATAAAGTGACCTAACTTATCGTAGTTATTTCGCCCCATATCAAAAATATCCTGTATCCAGTCGAACAATGGCACTTCTGCATAGGTATAGTGACCACCCACCATTAATACAATGCAGTGGAGTAATATAAAGAAATACAGCATAGGTGTTAAACGAAAGGAGTTATAGGTCATCAATAACAAAATTGCCCCGATGATTGCCGGCACAACTTCAAGAAACCAAGTGAACTGGTCTTTAGGATTTACACCAGACCAGATTAATACTAAAAAATAGACAACAATCCATAAAGCCTTAATAGTGTTATTCCTTTTTAAATTTTCCATTTTTCAAATAGTGCATTGTCTGCTCAATCACTTGCTTATTCTTCATCATAAAAGTATGCGTGACTGGCATGACAATATGATCATTCATCCCTTTTAACTTAGTGCTCTCAACAGACACCTTGCCATCATCTTGACCAGGAATAAGATAAGATAATATCAAGTTAACGCTTCTTGACCCGGCGATGATACCAACATCAAAATCTGCATCACCTAGAGCATTAGGCACACTTGCTAAATCT
>JBGCDX010000129.1:0-5159 GCA_045105815.1 Gammaproteobacteria bacterium | reverse complement strand
GAAAGGATTCACCCTTGTGGAGCTTTTAATTGTGGTGATTATATTGGCGATTTTAGCCGCGATTATCGTGCCACAATTTTCAGCCAGTACCAATGATGCAAAGGCAGCCGCCTTACAGTCAAATCTAGCGAATTTACGTTCCGCGATTGAATTCTACTATCAAGAACACGGTGAATATCCGGGTGAAAATATTGCCACCGGCGCAACGTGTGGAAGTGGTGCTGCGGTAACGGTGGGAGCTGCCAATAGTGAAGCCGCATTAATTGCACAACTTTCACGATATACCAACGACGAGGGTTTAGCGTGCACAGGTAAAGATGCCACCTTCAAATACGGTCCGTACTTAAAAGGAGCCATACCAGATAATCCTGAAGGTACTAGCAATACTATTGTTGTCGTGAATACCGGTGTATTAGGTCTTGCCTCTGCCGCAGCAGGTGGTTGGCGTTACGACACCGTTACCGGTGAATTTATCGCAGATAATTAATAGTAATAATATCTAAATCTACCTGATGCATTGCATCCGTGTTAAGGACAACAATAATTTTTAAGTATGATTTCTTTGCAATCATTATCACGTCGTACGCGTACCTCAATTATTTGGAAAGAGGTGGGCTTAATAGGTGTGGATTTTTCAATTGATAATATTAATTTAGTTCAATTGGGTGTAATGGTGGATGGTGACGTTGGCTTAAAGTCATGTTGTTCCATTAAATACCAAGATACACGTGAAGAATTATTGTCTTCTCCAAAAAATCTTCGTCCAATAATACGTCAAGCCATTAAAGAGCATAGATTTAAAGGGAAAAGTATTGTCTCTTCTATGCCATCTAGTGATGTGCGTATTTATTCGATTAATTATACGAAATCTAAGAATAGTGATGATAGTGAGTTAATCCTACAAGCCTTGCAAAGTCGTATAGATGAAGATCTCTCTCAATACGTGATTGATTATCTGCCTGTACGATCAGATGATAAGTATGGTGAGCAACTAGCGCTGGTTGCAATTGTTAAGCAAGAATTAGTTATTTCATATTTAGAATTGTTACGTAACTCAGGTTTGCATGTAGATGCTTTAGAGATTAGGCCTGCAGCAATTAACCGCTTGGTGTATTCAATATATCAAAAACAAGATTATCAAAATGTTTTGGTTGTCAATTTTGGTAATGATAATAGTTACTTGACAGTTACATCAGGTAGAAGATTGTTATTTGACAATCAAATTACATTTGGTGTCAAAACGCTTATAGATAAGATGTCTAATGTTTTAGAGATGACTCCAAATGCAACGTTAGACCTATTGTATAAGCATGGATTTGAAATAACAAAGCACTCAAATACACCAAAATCTGAATTTGTTAATGAAGATGTAACTAAAACATTGCTTGATATTGCTAAACCGATATTCTCTGAGTTAATAGATGAAATAAATAGAATACTTATATTTGCAGCATCTGAAAATCATGGCGAACCAATAAAAAATATTTTTCTTTTGGGTAGTCTAGCGCACGTAAGAGGAATTGATCATCACTTAGATAAACAATTAAATATTACGGTTCAATCTCTCTCGGATCCATTGGGTACATTTCGTCAGTCTTATTCTCATGAAATGTTTGAAGAAGATTGCACGCCTGACATGGCTATAGCTACTGGGCTTGCCTTAAAAGGGTTGGTTGAGAATGAGTGAAATCGACTTAATTCCATCGTTGTATCGCGACCAAGTTTGGAAAATACGCGCACTTAAAATATTTGGATTCATATTTATATGTCTATTTTTAATTATGAGTGTTTCTTATGGGGCGTTGGAATTTGTAAAAAATGAGACAAAGTATGAAATAAGTCAATTATCTAAGATTAAAGAGATCACAGCACAGCAACGTAATAATCTTAAGGTTCTGAGAGAAGAAAAAGATGCATTGGATTATCAATGGAGATTGTTGAGTGGTTTAAAAAGTGCTGTCAATGCTGAAGACTTATTTGTGATTATTGATGCAGCTATTCAAGACGTAGACATATGGTTTACAAGCATGATATTTCAACGTGCTGAAGTTGAGATGGCGGAAGTTAATACGGTAAACACCGGATACTATTTAATAGTAATACCTGGTGAAGAGAATCAAACACTGGCTATTGGTACAAAGATGTTAATTACAGGAGAAGCCTCAAATCATTCAACACTATCATCATTTGTAAATAATTTATTAGATCAGCCTGAGATTTTAGATGCAAAAGTACTTGAAACGTCATCAAATAAAAATAGAGATACACGCACTGTAAAATTTAATCTCGTAGTTACTATTAATCTCGAGGATAAAATAAGTTAGTTATGCGTGTATTTGATCAAATAAATCAAAAGACATTTCTGATTATTTTAGTCGGATCCATTTTATTATTAGTTTCAGCTTCTTCTGCTTATGGTATTTGGCCGCAAATTAAAGATATACGAGCAGACGTATTGACGCGTGATGAAATGAAGCTGTTGGTTTCAAGTAAAGGTCATTTGGACGAACAGCAATTGAAGTTAACGCATGAAGTTGAAGAGATAAAATATAATTTGAAGGGTGACATGGCAGATTTGCCTGAAAAGAAAATGGAGTCTTTCATTATAGGTGAGTTGCATAATATTTCATGGAGTCATGACATAAATTTGATTGGCGTTAAGCCTGCCCAAGGCAATCAAATCCAAATGTTTCAAGAAATCTTATTCAAAGTACAACTTACTGGAGAATACTTTGATTTATATAAATGGTTACATGATCTAAGGGGCCAATTAGGATTTATTGTAATTAAGAGTTTAGAGTTAAATCAAACTCAAAGTGATAACAATAATTCAACACTATTAATGAAACTGACCATCGCAACCTATATGAGTGTCTAAGATGAGTGTTAGAAAAATTATATTATTGATCCTCACGAGCTACATATTATGTGGACATGTGCATTCTGAAGTTAAACAAGTACAGCTGTTAAAAAACCCGTTTTTAAATCCAGGGTTTGAAAGTTCAAATACTGTAAATAAAAGAATTAATGTAGAAGCTGCCCCCGTGATATCTGAAAATAGTTTGCGTGCAACATTATCGGCTAGCCAAGATTCGATCGCAAATATAGATGGCTTAATGTTTACAGTTGGAGATATGGTAAAAGGTTACGAATTGATTTCAATTGATGAAGGGTCTGCAACATTAATAAAAAATAATAAAGAAATAACTTTGCATGTTAGTGAAAAACATAAAAATTTAAAATGAATAAATATAACAATATAAGATATTTATATAAAGCGATGCGCGGCATTATAGTTTGCATACCGCTTTTTCTATCAATAAATATTTCTGCTCAAGAGTCTAAAAATATATCTTTAACTTTTCATGATGTTGAGATATCAGAAGCCATGGAAATGATATCTATCAAAGAGCGCGTAAATATAGTGTTGGCAAAAGGTGTTACAGGTACTATATCTGTAAATTTATACAACGTTACCATTCGCCAAGCAATATTATCTATTGCAGATGCGGCAGGATATGCGGTTGAGTATCGCAATGGTAGCTTTTTTATTATAAATCGTGAAGAAAGTGGTAAATATGCCAGTAGTGGGCTTACTGAGATACGAGCTTTTAAAGTAGAGTATTCAGACACCAGTATAGTAGAGCAAATTCTAGAAACCTATTTGTCTGAATATGGGAAGATTACAAATTTAGCATCACGCCGAATGCTTGTTGTTGAAGACTTGCCGTCATTTATTAAGAGAATAGAAACAATATTAGCTGAAATAGATCAACAGCCCAAACAAATATTTATTGAAGCTAAGATTTTAGAAATCTCTTTAAGAGATTCTGAATCCTTTGGCTTTGATTGGACAAAAATATTCAGTTCCGATGGAGGAACGGGTCGAGGTGGAACTAGAGGTTTATCTAATACCATCTCACCAGGATTATTTTTTGATTTAGTCACGCCCAATATCGAAGTCGCCTTGGACACGTTGTTTACTAGAGGAAGACTTAGGACATTATCTACACCTAAGTTACTAGCACTTGAAGATCAAGAAGCAGAAGTCGTTATCGGTGATAGATTGGGCTTTAGGGTTACCACAACGATTAATCAGATCACAAGTGAAACGATAGAATTCTTAGAGTCGGGTGTAATTTTGAGAGTCAAACCCTCTGTGGATGGGCAGGGTCGTATTATGTTGTCGATACATCCAGAAGTCAGTACGGGTCGTGTTGAAGATGGAATTCCAAATCAAGTCACCACAGAAGTCACCACACAAATGTTAGTTGAAGATGGTCAAACCGTATTTATTGGAGGTTTGATTCGGCGCAGTTTGGATCAAAACTCGGAAGGTGTTCCTGTGCTCGGCGATATTCCCTTGTTGGGGCGTGTATTTTCTAACAAATCAGATAGCAGTCTTAATACTGAGACAGTTGTAATGATTACACCGCACATCGTAGATGATCACAATAATATTATAAATAACGCTGAAAAAGAACGTGCCTTGAACATTGAGCGTGAGTTAGAACATAGGGCGTCAGAAATCAATACTGAAACAGATAAAACATTTAATACTAATTCTACAGATAACGAGATTGATGAGAACATACCTGACGTGGTTGATGATAATACCACGTCAAATAATTCTATAGCGTTATCTAATTGCAGTCCTCTTCATCCTGCAAATCTTTCCAGTTATGTATGTCAATGAATGTCTACGCAATGAATAAAAACAATATTTCTGCTTGGTTGGGTCATCGAATTTCGTTTATGGTTATTATGGCTTCGATTCTCGCAACTGCTTCTATTATATATTTATTATTTAATCATTTGCATAATTCTCGTTTAACACAAATTCGATCACAAGGTATTGAGTTAGTTCGTCTAATATCTGAAATACCTTACTTCCAATTAGTTCCAAATAACGGTAGAAGAGGAACGCTAGAACTTATTAAATATAACGAAAGTGATCAAAATTTTGCATACGGTGCAATAGTAAATGAAACTGGTGAATTAATAACTAGTGCAGTCGTGTCAGGGGTTATTATTCCAAAATTAAAACCACCTGCAGACCCTAGTAATTGGCTAGCAGAGAAAAAACTGGTTTTACAAGGTAGTGGTATAAAAATAGTAGAATTTCATTCGCCATTAATAGAAAAAGGTTCTCTTCTTGG
>JBGCDX010000128.1:0-10195 GCA_045105815.1 Gammaproteobacteria bacterium | reverse complement strand
ATGAATCTATATTCATACAAAAAAACATGATCGTGCTTTGAGTCCCGATAAACGGATAATAAAATTGTACGAAGTTCTACCTACTTCAATAAAATTAAATACAAGCTGTATTATTGGTTTTGAGTGTAGTGTCATATCGTTCTTATGTTTTTTAGAATACTTTAAAAATAAAACTATTAGAATTGAATGGGTTAGTTGGGTTTATGTACTGCTCGATATGCACCGATTAAGATTCTAGAGTCCACGTATATGTCTCATAAGGAAATGAACAGTAGTAAGTCCACCTGAAAAGGGATTACACCTCTAACGGGTCATTTTTCAGGTGCATTTTGTATTAATATTTTTATTTAATGTATAAAAAACAGTTACTTATATTTTTATCAAACCATAAATGTTGTATAATTAACAATTATGTATATAATGATGCATATACATCATAGGAGAGCATCATGAGTGCACAGGCCCAGAGGCTACCTTCTGAAGGCGAAGTGTTGGCTAAAGCCTTGTTGAGTAGTAAAGAACATTTAGGTTTAACCAATACCGAGCTTGGAGAAATTATTGGTAAAGACCGTACCTACTTTACGCGTTTGCGTAATCACAATGTGCTTGAGCCTAATAGCAAAGAGGGTGAACTAGCATTACATGTTATACGTATCTATCGATCTCTATATGCATTAGAGGGTGGTGATACAGAGGCGATGGAAGAATGGTTGAATACATCTAATAAGCACCTATGTGCAATACCTAAAGCGCTGCTTAAAAATATTCAAGGGTTAGTGCAAGTGGTGGAGTATCTTGATGCTATGCGTGGAAAAGTTTAATAATCTTCATGCCACTCGCTATTGAAGAAGAGCATATTAAGTTATTAAGTGCTGAGGTGTTTCGTGTTGCAGAGTCCCAGCAAAAAATTGCCACTAATACATTGGTGGATACTTTAGAGGAGCAACAGATATTGGAAGAGATGCTAGATCAAGTTAAGCCTCGTATTCCACAAGGTTGCGAATCATTTGATTATTTGATCTACACACCCTTTCGATATCCACCACTTAAGCATGGTTCGCGATTTGGGAAAAAAATTCATCCTAGTATATTTTATGGTTCTAAAACCATAAATGCTGCGTTTGCAGAGCTCGCCTATTATCGATTTATATATTATGACGGCATGATCACATCGCCTAGAAAGCAGCAGAAAGTTACACAACATACCTCCTTTAGCGTAAATGTTCGAACTTCACGTGGTGTTGAGTTAAATAAACCACCATTCAATAAATATAAAAGAAAATTAAGTGATCCTGCTGCTTATAGTGACTCGCAAAAAATAGGTGAAGAAATGCGAGAGAAAGAAGTAGAAGTATTTACATATTTTTCTGCTCGCGCAACAAATGAGGTGAATGTTGGGATATTTGATTGTAAGGCAATACAAAATTTCATGCCCAATGCATTAAAACATTGGAGCTGTATTACCAGGGATGAAAGTGTGACGATTCGAAGTCTTGATGATAGTTGGAGTAATATAAGTTTTGAGCTTGATCAGTTCTTAGTGGATGGCGTGCTCCCATCGCCAGCAATATAATTTGGTTTTAAAAGGTAGGTATTAAAATGCGTAAAATATTATTGTTTGTTGCATTGATGGCTGTGCAACCTATGTTGCATGCAGAAGATAATTACTGTTATCAAAAGCCTGATAAATGTGTAGTAGGAGATATTCTTATTCTTTCGCTTTCAGAAGAGGTGGCTAAATACTGTGATTTTGAAAAACAAATTACAGCATTGCGTCGGCATACTACTTCTAGCTCATTTAATAATCAGGAAGTGGTGTGTGTGAAAATTGCATCACCGCGTAAGAAACTAAAATAAGTAATCGTTCAGCTAGCGCTAAGATAATTTAAGATGCAGTGCTTGGAAGTTATTTTTTAAGGTATTCAAGGTTTCTTGTGTGTAGCTTGCATTAGGGTTATATAACAAATCATTTAACATGTTTACTATTGGTTGATAAGCCTGTTGATCTAACTTTCGTTGTTGGCATATATTTTTTATAAATAATGCGGGGCTTTCATGTGGTTTGCGTTTGATGCCTTGTTTAGCCATGCGGGTTGAGAAGTTTTGAAATGCTTTAACCACGGGATGTCTCTTTTTGTCACGGCCTGACATAAACAGAGAAGCGGCAACAAAAAATGTGCTTAGAAATGCGCCGACCAATAGAACCATGGCTATTTTAAATGCTGTAATCTTTCCTAATAACTTCTCTAATAAGTTTGTTTGCAGTTCTGAATTATAACCAATAATAAATAAATTCCAGCGATGCTCTATTGATTCAAATAGGAACATTATTTTTTGTAAACCTGGCATGCGATTGATTCTTGCATTTGAAAAAATTGACAAAGAATTCAACTCATTTTCAGGCAACGCTGCGCTTAGACCATCGTGAATTCTTGATGGTGCGACAGCAGCAGTGGGGTCGACGCGTTGCCAACCTTTTTTTGGTGTCCAGTATTCAACCCATGCATGAGCTAAATATTGCCTAACCACAACATGACCAGTTATTGGGTTAATTTCCCCGCCTTGATAACCTCCCACCATGCGAGCAGGAATGCCTGCTGCTCTCAGCATATATACGGTTGCACCCGCATAATGTGTGCAAAACCCTTGACGTGTTTCAAACCAGAATTGATCAATACTACCTTCCTTTTCTAATTTTGGTGGTTCGAGTGTGTAGTGAAAAGGTAAGTTGCGAATTTGTTCGAGTATTTTTTCTACAAAGTCTTCAGTGTTGGTTGAATCGGCGTATAAACTTTTAGCAAATAAAATAGTTTGTGGGTTGTCATCTTTATCAATTTGTGTGGTTAAGTTTCGTAAAAATTCAGGAAGCCATGTATTTAAGGTCGCATTTGGATAGGTAAGCACTTCGTATTTCAGTAGTGACTGTACCGGCTGACGATTTATGAGTTTGTAATCCCATGTTGTTCCTGCTGTGCGAGTTTGAGGGATAGCTAAATCCATCCCTACCAGCCACTGGTTATGCGTTGGTTCTAATAAAATTGTGTACGAAATACTCTCTTCACTCGTCTTGTTAATTTTAGGTATAAACCATGCTGTTTCTGGTGTGCTGGCCCAATCAATTTTATTGATGTTGCTAAATTTGACTGGGATATCTGTTTCAGACCATGTGCCATTTTTGAAATTTGTGTACACCCTGCCTCGCCAATACAAATCGCTAGTGGCTGGAGGTGTATCTTTGAAGATAGCGCGAAATGCAATTTCATCAGATAACGAAAGCTTTGCAATATCACCCGGTGTCATTTCCGAGCTTAAGCCACTACGTGCTTGTTGGTTAGGGCTGGAGATTGCCCATATGGGCCCAATGCGTGGAAATAGTACAAATAAAACAATCATCAGTGGAATAGCTTGGGCTAATATTTTGCTAGCTACTTTTATTGATTTAAAAATTTCAACCCGAGTGTGGAATAGATTCATACCAATAGTAGCTGCAGTCACTAAAATGAGTGCACAGAGTTCATACGCTACAATGCCGATACTATGGTTGAATATAAATTCAATTGCGATGACAAAATAAGCGATAAATACGACAACATACGCATCTCGTTGAGTTTTAGTTTCTAAAAGCTTTAGAGAAAAGGCCATGATTAATAATGCGGCCCATGTTTCAAGATTTTGTGTCACGCCTTCTGAGAGAACCACTGCGGTACCACAAATAATCACTAGCAGTGCTTTTTGCCATATTGATAAAAAGTTACTACGACCAATAAATATTCTCCATCGCCACCAAAGACAGAAAAGCCCTGCACCAATGATCCAAGGGGAAACCTGTGCGATATGAGGTATGATTACAATCGTAAATGCAGCCATTAGCATGAGTAAGCTGTTGCGAGGGATTTGTGCTGCAACACCATGCTGCCATTTTGTTTGTTGCTTAGTATTAGGTTTCATGCTCTAAGCCGTATAGTGCTAATGCTTTAAGTACGCTATCTAAATGTGATTTTCCAGTGTTTGGTTTGATTTCTAGATAAGGTAGCTTTAGTCCAAATTCTTTATCACTTTTATATGCATTAAGTGCCATACCAGTTAAACGGCTCAAGCGTAATTCAGTTTCTCCCTCTAATTGATGCCAGTCCAAAATTAAGCTTGAGTCGGTATATGCAGCGAATTGTTTTACTAATAGTTCGTCTTGCCGAGCATAAGAGCGCCATAGGATATGTCGTGGAGAGTCTCCTGGGTGATAGTTACGCATATCATGGAAATCATCACTTCCTATGCGTTGAGTAAGCTCTCCCTCTTCATCATCACCGAGGTTTGTAAAAGTGAAGTCATGAAATATCGGTTTTGGATAAATGATGGCTTTTGTGTTTAAGTCAATCCAGGTCCAAGCACGAAGTAAGCCCAACGGATAATAGGTTTCAATTAATAGTCGATTTGGATTAAGCCAGCCGCGTTGTTTAGCGTTTACAAATAATTGAACTGCTGTATCGTGGGTTTCACGTAGTTCAGCCCATTGCTTCACTTCATTGGGCCAACCTAATTGTATGCCTTCTCGCTTAGAATTCTCTGGCCGACTAACTTTTACTATAAACTCAATATCTTCACCAACAAATCCTGTGCCAGTTTTTTGTAATTCAAATTTAATACCAGAAAGATTTCTGAAGGTATGAAATATAGTTACAAAGAAAACACTAGCTAGCCAAAATGTTAAGCCAAATATTAGTGAATTTTCATAGTTGATTGCTGCTAGAAGTAATGCGAGCAGTAAAATGGAAAAAGCAAAACCGATTCGTGTCGGGAAGATAAAGATCGACTTTTGATTGAGAGTAATGCTGTTTTGAGGAGGTATGCGTCGATTTAACCAATGTTTGAATCGGTTGCTGAAGGGACGCATGGCCCCAAAGGGTGTTTTTCTAGCGTTACTGCTTATCGAGGACATCTACGCCAGTACGTCTACGCTAGAACATCTACGCCGGTAAGTAATTTTTGTGCCAATGAGATTCCACCATGCCCGGTAAAATCAGCACTACCTCTGAGCCGATGCTCGACAACGCTGGGTAAAACTTGTTGTATGTCTTCAGGGATTACATGGTTGCGATTATGAATAAGTGCCCACGCTTTGGCTGCGCGTAATAAAGAAAGAGCGCCTCTCGGAGACAAGCCAAATGCAAAATCATTTTCATTACGTGTGTAGTCTACTAAACGTTGTAGATAATCTAATAAAGTATCCGTTACTTTTACTTTCTCTACTTCATTTTGAATAGAAATTAATTTTTCAGTACTGATGACTGCTTGAAGGGTTTCTAATTTCTTGCGTTGATCACCCTCGACTAATAATCGGCGTTCTGTTTCTTTATCAGGGTAGCCAAGCTCAATGCGCATTAAAAATCGATCCATTTGCGATTCAGGTAGAGGATAGGTGCCTGTTTGTGTAGCAGGGTTTTGTGTAGCAATTACAAAGAAAGGTTTTGGTAGGTGGTGTGTTTCACCATCTACAGTAACAGTCTGTTCTTCCATTACTTCTAATAGTGCGCTTTGGCTTTTGGGGGTTGCACGATTAATTTCATCTGCAAGAAGTACTTGCGAGAAAACTGGACCAGGCATGAAGCGGAAAGTAGATGTGTTTTTATCAAATATTGAAACACCCACTACATCGCTCGGGAGTAAATCGCTAGTAAATTGAATGCGGTTAAATTCAAGGCCTAGTACTTGCGCAAGAGTATGAGATAACAAGGTTTTGCCCATGCCGGGTAAATCTTCTATCAGTAAATGCCCATTAGCAAATAAACAAGCAAGTGCTAGGCGAATTTGTTTGTCTTTCCCTAGCAATACGCTGGCAACACCATCGATTACTGTATTGATGGTGTCAGCCTGATTAGTGTTGATTTGAGAGAGCTTAGAAGCGGTGGATTCTTGTGTCATAGTTATTTTATCTCTTAGTCTATAACTTTAGCTTTTCGTGAAATATTCGACTAGGTCATTGGTCAGATTTATCTGTTCAGATGGGCGGCTAGATTGTGCAGATTTAAGTGGGTGATTAATGCAAAATTTACATAATTTCACCTATATCTACCTAAGATTTCAAACGCTTGTGATGTATGCACGGGATTATTGCCAGGGTCAGGTTTATAGTCATTTAGAGAGTTAAATTTTGTCTAGTACCCTCAACTAGACAATTAATAGGGATCGAGAAATACAATGGAGAACGTTTCAATGAAGTCTAAATTTATAGCGACAATGTTAGTTGTAGCAGCAGCACTTATTGTTGTGCCAGCACATGCAACTGTTTACACCTATACCAATAATAGCCCCAAGCCAGTGATGCAAGACTATTCCACAAGCTGGAACACAGATACTGAAGTCTTGTCACTATCATCATCATGGAATAATTCGGCCGGCGCGATTGATCGAATCGATTTTCTAATTTCTGATGGTGGTTCACCTTGGAAGACGGTACACAACGGTGTAAAGACAGAGCAGTTCTTGTTTTATAGCCTAAACTTAGCTTCAAATACAGTTTCAGTTAATGAGTATTTTGGCAGAAAGTCAATTGCTTCGTTCACTGGTTTAATGGATATAAGCGCAAATAGTTTTTCGCTAGACTTTGATACTAATATGTTAGGGCTTGATGCAAATTCTTTTGCTCCGCTTGCTTATAATGGTGCGGGTTATACGGATAAAGTTGGAATTTGGCACTATCTTTATAGTGGTGGAAAAAGAGTTGAGACTTTAGATATACATAACGGTCAAACGGTAGCAACTGTGCCAGAGCCTACGTCAATGGCTTTATTAGGTATTGGTCTATTAGGTTTAGCGGGCAGAAAAAAATTAATTAAATAGAATTTCTATTTAGTTCAAAAAAAGCCGAAGTTTTCTTCGGCTTTTTTTTATGTCAAATATTTCTATAAATTATTTCCAGCCAACAGGCTCGTAATCTTTTTCAATTAAGCAGCGTTCAACAATCTCTTTATACGCAGCACTTGGCTGGTTTGATTTACGCATTCCAGAAAAGAAACGATTCATGCCACGACTAATTGCACCTACGGCGGCAGCAGTTCCTGCGTTACCGGTGACCGCGCCCGTGGCTGCTCCTGTTGCAGCGCCTTCGGTTGCGCTACCAGCAGTTTCTCTCGCTACTTGGCCAGAGCCGTTTGCTTTTGCACCGCTATCTTTAGCAAGTTTGATGCATTCGTTGATATCTTCACGTACCTGTTTGTTTCCTACTTCTTTTGCGTGTTCATTAGGATAGAGGATGGGCTGCGAGGTTGAGCAGGCATTAAGAAGGGTAATTATAGTGATGCATAGTGCGCTTGATCGTAATATGTGTTGTAAGGAAATATTCATATGATGATTATAGGGTTTATTTATTACAATATTAGACAAGCTTTATGGACAATAGTTACAAATGGTTACGGAATCTTAGTATCTAGATCTTCAACGTCCACTTCCGGATGTGCGTACTTAAATTTCTTCAATTGACGTGCAGCTTCAGCATAATCTTTGCGAGCAATGAGTTGTTCAATCATTACTAACCAGTTTTCAATAGGAATGGGCGCGAAAGATTGTTCGCTTTCTGCGGCGATCTCAGGAGTCATATCAGAGGTAGCGCCGGCGTTATCTATATCCATACTTTGTGTTGCTGGTTCATGGGTGGTGGATCTTTGTTGCATTGATTCACTAGGTGCAATTTTTGGGCTGCTGGTTATGGTGTCGCCATGATCAGCTTTTTGTATCTGTTTTTTGGCAGTAGTGGGTTTGCTGTTTGTAGGGGCAGAGAGCTCTATAGACTTAGACTCTTGAGTAGTAATACTTGGTGCCGTAGAAAGACCTTGGTTGCTATCATCTTCAATACGAAATTCATCAGTACGAGTCACGTTATCTAAACTCTCTTCAAGTATTAAGCCATTGCGGGTGGGTGGTTGTTTCTCTTTAGTAGAGTTCGCGCTGCTTGGTATATTACTTGGTACATGGTTGATATTAGGTTTTTGGTTTTCTTTAAGATCAATAATGTTATCCGAAGAGGTGCTTAATTCGTTAATTTCCCGCTCAATAATAAGCGCATCATTCGTCACGGATTCTTCTTCGAATATGTCCGCGGGTGAAGTTTTGCTCTTGAATAATTTGTCTCTAGATTCAGTAGGAATAGAAATCTCAGGGATGGGAGGTAGCTCTAATTGCTGTGGACTCTGTTCAAGTTGAACGAGTAGTGCGAACACTATTACCACGCTGGCAGCCATGGAGAGTGGTACTTTCCATCCACCACCAAAGTGACTGCCTACCTTGTTATTTTTTTGGCTACTTTTTGAGTCAGACTTACTGGCATTAGCTGCATAATTAATAATTTCATAGTTAAGTTTTGCAGGCGGCTCATCTTTAGCACCTTCTTTATACAGTTGCGCCAGCACGCGATCATCTTGGTTTGGGTTGTCGTTATTGGAAGTAGTCATTTTTTATTTCAATATGGCTGCTTTAAGTTTATTTTTTGCATACCGCAAGCGGCTTTTAGCTGTTTCAGTTTTCACATTAGTGGTTTCAGCAATTTCTTGCACACTCATTTCTTTTTCAAAATGCAATATAGCAGCTTCTTTTTGATCTACTGGCAACTCATCTAAGGTTTTCATAAATAACTTTGCCTTTTGTTTAAACGTAAATTCATCTTCAGGTAGCGCTAAAGCGCCAGGTTTGTTTGCAATTTCTTCTGTAGATTCTGCATCCTCAAATTCAATTACTTGTGAAGGCTTCGCTTTGCGATAAAAATCAACCAAAGTGTTATGCGCAATGGTAAATAAATAGGTCTTAAATTTTGCCTTAGGCGTGTATCGTGTTGCGCTATTGATCAATTTAATCCACACCTCCTGATATAGCTCTTCGGATTGTTGGCGATCACTGCAATTTTTTAGAAAGTAGCGATACAGAGCATCCTTATGTCTACGATATAAGGTTTCGAAAGCAGATTGTTCGCCTTGCTGGTACTGCAGCATGAGGTTTTCATCACTCACGTCCACGCTTATATCCATTTGCTCCATGGCAGGAGAGTAGCGATGCGTCACAGCCAGTGCAATAGTTTGCTCATATTTCTATTCAGTCATCTATATAAACGATTGAGATGGTAGAAAGGGTTAAATACAAACAATAAGTGAAGGTTAATACCGTTGATCAGACAGCCTTAAGGCTGTCACTCAGACTGATAACTTTTATCCACAACTCAAATCCATAGCTCATATCCATATTTTAGGCCCATAACTTTGCTTCATAATTTTGCCTCATAACTTTGATAGAATTCTAGAATGGCTAAAATAAGTGGTTCTAAGCGTTTGCAGGATGTGAATGCATTTCATGTAATGAGCTTGATGGCAGAGGCTAAGCAGCTTGAGGCTGAGGGGCACCGAGTTATTCATATGGAAATGGGTGAGCCTGATTTTTCTACCCCACAACCTATTATTGATGCGGGTATTGAATCGCTTCAATCAGGATTCACACATTACACACCAACATTAGGATTACCTGCATTACGTGAGGCCATCGCAAACTTTTATTTAACGGAATATCACGTAACCGTTGAGCCAGCACAAATTGTAATCACTCCAGGTTCCGCTACTGCGTTGCAGTTAGCTTTAACGTTAATGGTTTCAGATGGTGACTCAGTTGCTATTCCAGATCCTGCTTATCCGAGTACGCATAATTTAGTGAGATTGTTGGGTGGTAAGGTTCTGCATATTCCCGTTAATGAAGATTCAAGTTGGCAGCTTACCATCGAATTGCTTGAGCAATACTGGAATGAAGCAGTCAAAGCTGTGTTGTTAGCCAGTCCATCAAATCCTACGGGCACCCTTTTAGATAATGAGCAATTGCAAAAAATTGCAGACTTTTGTGAATCAAAAGGCGTCTTTTTATTAGTGGACGAAATTTATCATGGGCTAGTATATGAAGGTTCACCGAAAACAGCGGTAGGTATCAATCATAATACGTTCGTAATAAATAGTTTTTCTAAGTTTTATGGAATGACCGGTTGGCGGGTGGGTTGGATTGTTGCGCCGAAGCCCTACTTAGCTGAATTGAATAAACTTGCACAACATACCTTTTTGGCTGCCCCTACGCCGGGGCAGTATGCAGCATTAGCTGCGTTTAAGCCTGAAACACGTAAGATTCTATTAAAGCGACGTGATGAATATAAAATGCGTCGCGACTATTTATATGA
>JBGCDX010000127.1:0-9230 GCA_045105815.1 Gammaproteobacteria bacterium | reverse complement strand
TTGTGCCTTACCGGTACCGGCTAATGCATCTTTATAGTTAACACTGGAGTACTTAACATGTATGAGCACATCACCTTTACTGAGATCATCAATCGTTAGCTGCTCTATACCAGCATGCATATCCTGTTGGCCTGAATGAATGCGAAATGCTGGAAATTTTTTCATTTAGTTAATATAAAACTACTCTATTGAAAGCATCTTGAATGAATTCATTGCACGCGTCAGCGTTTCTTCATCTTGTTTAGCAAGAACATTGAAATGACCCATTTTTTTTTTTTTTTTATCTTCATGTTTACCATATAAATGTAACTTTACATTATCTTTCAACATGCACGACCAATCTGGTTGCTTTCCTTTTGCACTCCAAAGATCGCCCAATATATTCACCATGGTTACAGCACTATGTGCAGAGGTGTCGCCTAAAGGCAATCCACATATGGCTCTAACTTGTTGCTCAAACTGGGAGGTATAACAAGCATCCATAGTGTAATGACCGCTGTTGTGTGTGCGAGGCGCCATTTCATTAAAATACAAATTGTCATCGCCATCAATGAAAAATTCAACGGCAAGCACTCCGTAATAATCGAGCTCTTCTGCAATTTTTTGTGCAGATGCTTTAGCTAAACCTTGAATGCTGTCACTTACTTTCGCTGGCACCGTACTGGTAAACAATATTCCATCTCGATGTACGTTTTCTGCAACTGGGAAAAAACTAAGTTCTTTAGTTGTAGATCGCGCCAGCACGACTGAAATCTCAGACTTAAGCGTTATTCTTTTTTCTAGCACACACTCAACACTGTCAAGTGCATGCCATTGCTCGATACAACTTTGCGTAGTTTTAACTACTGCCTGCCCTTTACCGTCATAACCCAGGCGTGTGGTTTTTAAGATCATCGGTGCAGTAATATCACTAAATGCTTTTTCTATATCTTGCTCACTATTCACAGCTTGAAATGGAGTGGGTGGAATACCTAATGATTGGGCAAACTGCTTCTCTTTAATACGGTCTTGTGCAAGCGCTAATGCACGCGCACTCGGAGACACTAAACACGTTTTTTCAAGATGCTCAAATACTTCAGCTGGAACATTTTCAAATTCTGTAGTGATTACATCGCATTCTTGCGCTAAGGCTTTTAAAGAATGTGCATCATCATAGTTAGCTTGTAAATGTAGATGAGCAATTTCACCTGCAGGACTAGCAGTATTAGGATCAAGCACAATGACCCGATAACCCATTGACGTTGCTGCATGCACAAACATACGGCCAAGCTGACCGCCACCTAACATGCCAAGTGTTGCACCTGGTAAGATCATAAATTTAAATTAGTCCGGAAGTTGAGTTTTTAAGACTCTCTCTGACTGAGCGGCTCTAAAGTTTTCAAGCTTAACTTTTATATCAGTTTGATTATTTGCCAACATTGCCACAGCAAACAATGCTGCATTAGCCGCACCAGCCTCACCAATTGCAAAAGTGGCAACGGGTATGCCTTTTGGCATTTGCACAATAGAATACAAAGAATCCTGCCCCGACAGATGCCTACTGGCCACAGGCACACCCAATACGGGCACAGTAGACATAGCTGCTACCATACCGGGTAGATGCGCAGCACCACCCGCACCTGCAATAATGCATTTAATATCACGGGATGCAGCCGTTTCAGCAAATTCTGCCATTAGTTTGGGCGTTCGATGAGCAGAAACCACGCGCTTCTCGTACAATATGCCAAACTCGTCCAGAATATCAGCAGCAGCCTTCATGGTGGGCCAGTCACTATCGCTACCCATGATGATGCTAATTTGCGGATTGGCCATTTTTCGCTACTCCTAATACAAAGAGAAAAATATAATAAAAAAATAAGCCGGCATTTTGGCTGACACAGGCCAATAAAACCAGCATATACCGGCGTATATTAGAAAAATAGATACTTAAAAGAACAAAATGCTATTTGAATCCAACCTAAAATCCTTAAAAAAGGTCTACCAAGGCAAAGTACGCGACATCTATGAAGTAGATGACCAACATTGGCTAATAGTCACCAGTGACCGACTTTCAGCCTTTGATGTTATATTACCTGACCCCATTCCTAAGAAAGGCATGGTACTAACTACCGTATCAAACTTCTGGTTTGATCGATTTTCAAACAAGGTGGAAAATCATCTTAGCAATATCAAGCTTGAAGACGTAATACACGATGATCAAGAACTAGAAATACTCAAAGATAGAAGCGTTATTGTGCGCAAGTTAAAAGCGTTACCTTTTGAAGCGATTGTTCGTGGTTATGTAATTGGCTCAGGCTGGAAAGAATACCAAGACACTGGTTCAATTTGTGAAGTAGCGTTACCGCCTAATTTAAAACAAGCTCAGCAACTAGACTCACCAATTTTCACACCCTCCACTAAAGCTGCAGTGGGTGACCACGACGAAAATGTAAGCTTTGAAAAAATAATTGATTTAGTTGGAAAAGAGATTGCCGAACAAGTGCGCGACTTAAGCTTGGATATATATAAAGAAGCAGCAGAATATGCATTACAGCATGGCATTATTATTGCGGATACTAAATTTGAATTTGGCTTGAACGAAAATGATCAAATCGTATTAATTGATGAAGCACTCACTCCTGACTCATCCCGCTTTTGGCCACAAGATACTTATGTAGTAGGCCAAAGCCCGAAGAGTTACGACAAACAATATGTTCGTGATTACTTGGAAACATTGGACTGGGACAAACAAGCACCTGGACCCAAAATTCCGCAAGAAATTATTGACAATACCAGCGCTAAATATCTAGAAGCATGTGAACGCTTGACAAAAATTAGACTTTAGCCTTTATTATTACCGACCACCAAGTCTATTTTACAAGAAAGTGGCCCGCAATAGCGCTAAACCTCACTCAAAACATCTTTTGTAACAAACAATTATTATAAACATCAAACCAAAGTAATTTTACAAGAATAACTTTTTAGCAAATTCATTGCTTTAAACATCGATAATAAATTCAAACAAATCATGACCTAGCTATAAGTTAGTCTTATATACTATTTCCCTCGAGAGTTACTCTAACTCTAGCAAATAATAATACATATTCAATTTGGCACAACCTTTTCCTAAAAAGCAATAAGAACTCTTGTTCACATATTGCATACATTTTGCAGACAAATAACTAACAAACACCTCAGTAAGCTCTCACTAAGATTTTAAACATTACCAATGCGTAATGTTTAGACAATCATTCGGTAATTTTTAGCATGTAACCTGAATTACCCACCTTGAGACTAATTCAATACTGATGCATATAGCCACTCCAATCATAAAATATTATGAATATTGCTATTTTATCTGACCGCTTACTACAAAATGGTGGCACCGAATCATACCTGTTAGATCTTATTAATAAATATCTACTTCAAGGCGATATGGTTACGGTTTTCACTACAAAACTAGATCGAAGATTAGATGTGCTAAAAAATAAAAATTTAAGTGTAGTTGTACAAAATATTTCAGCCTGCCCAAAAAAATTGAGATTTCCTTTTTATTACCACTTTCTTCGCAAACAAATCAGTAAAGAATCATTTGATTTTGTTATCGGGATAAACTCCCCATACTGCCCAGATGTCGGTATTTGTTGCGGCACTTACTTAGGAAGCCTAAAATCATCATCATGGAAAAATAAAATAAATCCACTTAACCAACTTAGAGCTCGTTTTGAAAAGAGAAAATACACCGATTCAAATCTCATGGTTGCGCACTCTGAACTATCGAAACAAGAGTTGATAGACTTATATAAAATTCCTGCAGAGAAAATTAAGGTTATATACCCTGTACCTCCATTAGAAAAATTTAAATGGAAGTCCGCTGATTCTATTAATCAATTCAGAAAAAAATATAATTTATCTCTTTCAATGACCTATTTCCTGTTTTCGTCTACTGGCCATCAACGTAAAGGCCTGCAGCTTATTATTGACGCCTTAAAATTACTTAACGATAAAAATATGACCGTGCTTGTAGCCGGCTCACTGCGCAGTAATTTTGAAGATATACCTAATATTCAATACTTAGGTTACATTAAAGACATAGATGAATTATACCAAGCATGTGACGCAACAATTTTACCGTCAACTTATGAGCCATTTGGTTTGGTTATAGTAGAATCACTATTAAGTGGCACACCTGTAATTATCTCAAAGAACGTTGGTGCAAAAGATTTAGTCAAACTTTCTATGGGTAGTATTTTGGATAACCTAACGGCTGAGAACCTCGCGGACGTGATGAAAGAATACACATATAGCAAAAATATTGTATTAGATAAAAAATTAGTGCATCAACAAATCGAGCCGTTTATCAACCATCATTCAATGATCAAAGAACTTAGAGTATCAAACAATACCCCTACAACATTACGACCTTATTCACCCAGTGATGATGAAGCAGGTGCCTCACATATCTAGCTAAAACATGAACTCACCACATTTGCTCCCAGTTTCTATAATAATTCCTAACTTTAACTATGCGCACTATTTAGATGCATGCGTCATCTCAATAATTAAACAAAAATATAAAGTACAAGAAATTATTATTATTGATGATGGATCGACTGACGACACAAAACAAGTAGTTAAAGCAATTAACAATATTTCAGAAAAGTATACTATTCAATACTTTTACCAAGAAAACAAAGGAGTATCTTCTGCAAGAAACTATGGTTACAGTGTTGCATCGAGTAAATATTTATTTTTTTTAGACGCTGACGATGTATTACTACCTAATGCATTAGAAATACTTTATTCCACTATAAAAAATAACGCCGATTCAGATATGATTTTTGGAGGTTATATTGCTTATAGCCATGCCGGAAAAAAAAGGAAGCGTATTCCAGAAAGTTTAAGCCCGAATAAAACTAACAATGTTGCTAAACTTTTAAATGGCAATATGGTTGGCTTAAGACCAAGTTCTACCATTATAAAAAGAGCAGTTATGGATGAAATATTATTTTTAGATGACGTGCATATTGGTGAAGACACACTATTCTTTACACAAGTGTTATTCAATAAAGATTGTGTGGCCATACCAGAGGCAATAGTTGAAATGCAACGCCATCATGACAGCTTGCGAGAGAACTACCAACGCATGATTGAGACCGGTACAAATGGGATAAAACAAGTATTTTCCTTATTGCCAAAAACACAGCAAATGGAAGACTTACAACTAAAACAAATACTGAATTGTTATTTGAGAATTGGAAAAATGGCCTACACTGAAAAAGACTATCCGGTTGCTTCCAAATACTATTCGAAGGCATTCAAGGTACAACCGAAACTATTATTACGATGGAAGCATCTATATAAAGCAATTATTAGTATAATTAAGCATTAGTCATCAATAAAGTATCTCAATTAATATATAGATAATATGGTTATTTCTAACAACCAATTAACAACTCAAGTCAGAATAATTATAGTCGCTAACTAAATTACTTTTACTTACCTAATTAAACTTTATTGTATAACGAAGATAATAATCCCACTCTCTGCGCTTGCGTTCCGCACTAGTTCTTTTATCAATGTCTTCTCTATTTCGTAACCTTATTTCTAATTTTTGATTCTTTTGAACTGCCCATGCGTATCTTGTTTCAAAAAGTTCTTGATTGCTTCCATAATCACCAGATATTAACCAACCACCATGTGACTGCGCATAAACAATACCAATACTATGCTTTGGCCAAAAATCAACAAAATTAAATGTAGTTTGAAATGCCAAACCATTAGCATCTTTATCACCACCAGTGCCAATAGCTGACTCACGAGGAATATCAAATGCATAAGCTAATTCATTACCCCACAGAAACTTGGTACCAGACTTACCAATGGGCCATTGCATTGCAAGACGAGTACTTACTGCAGTGTAATTTTCTATATCTCCGCCAGAATCACCATCACGCTGAAGCGCATCGGGTATATGAGTAATATCAAATCCCTTCTGGATAATCGTCTTGTTTTTAGCTTTTTTCTCAGCCCCAAAATAATAAGTGATATGACTATCTTCTTCTTCAAAATCAAGTGGAGCTCGTCTTACAGTCGTCGGCCCCTCATCTTTACTACGCTGTAGAATCGCATGCAGATCCCAGCCGTTAGGAATGGTGTACTTCACATGCACACCATCTGTCCAAGTGATATTTGTATTGTCACTGTCATTTCTAGAGAATGATTTTTTTGCAACGCCCTCTAATTCAAATTTTGTTTGAAATCGACCAAGCCTTATATCAAGCTTGTTATTTGGCATATATCGCAAATAGAATTCGTCAATCGTAGAGTCACCTAAACGTAATCCACCATCGCTTGGTATAACTTCAAATATTTCAGCATGATTATCGTTAAAGCGGCTATCAGAACCATAACGGCCAGCAAAGCGTAATTTTCCACTGACTACATCTGTTAAATTTAGTTGCATACCCGCACGTATTCGAGCACGCAACTCATCTCTGCGTGTACGTGATCCATCTCTATCATCACGATCACTTCCAAAAAAACCAAATCGAACATCCCCACTGAAATCGAAGAGTTCTTTTTCGCCTGAATAAGCTATCGCGGGAAATACACACGATAAAACTGACAACAATGTTAATAATCGCATTCCTGCGCTCTTTGCAATCTTAAGATATGCTTAATATAAATGATTGAATGTAAACAATACGTATACAGTTATGTGCATGAAATAACGAGGGTTTATGTATTAATCAATGATTTGTTTACATATTAACTACATTTAATCAGTACACTTAACAGTCTTAAATATAATAAAAGTCTGCCATGCACGTCTTAATTGTTGAGGATAACTCTGAAATAGCAACCAATATTGGAACCTATTTAGAAGCAAAAAATCATACTGTCGATTTTGCTGCAGATGGAGTAACTGGCCTGCATTTAGCAATTACCAATAGTTATAATGTAATTATTCTAGATTTAATGTTGCCCGGCATGAATGGTTTAGAAGTCTGTCGAAAATTACGCGAGTCATCATTAGAACACATACCTGTACTGATGCTTACTGCACGAGACACCTTAGAAGATATAGTGGAAGGCTTTGAAGCTGGCAGTGATGATTATTTAATTAAACCATTTTCTCTAAAAGAACTTGAAGTAAGACTCGAAGCTTTGCACCGGCGTGCGATTCGACAATTTGATAACCCCATTCTTTCTATAGAAGACATGGAAGTAAATCTTGAGACATATACTGTTAAGCGGGCCAACAATATAATCAAATTAAAACCTACAACGATGCGGATCTTAGTGTATCTGATGCGCAACACTCACCGTGTTGTAACCAGACAGGAATTAGAAAATGAAATTTGGGCGGACACACCTCCGGATGGAGACCCTTTACGAGCGCATATTTACAATATCCGCAGCACTTTAGATAAACCATTTGATAAAAAGCTAGTACATACAGTGCACGGGATAGGATATAGAATCTCTAGCAACGATGAGTAAAGTCAATACATTAGGTGCGCGCATTGCATTAGCTATGCTGAGTGTAATTACGATTGGCGTATTCATTCTTGGTATCATTTTCTTTTTCACCTTTGACCATATGGAGCATAAACTCTTAGAGATGCTTGATAGCTATGCGGCTCAAAATCTTGATGCATCTGGACAACAAAATATTTTCTTAGATAGTGAATCAGCTTTAATTAAAGACAATTCATTCGCTAGATTTTCTTCCGCAGATAACATTCCAGATGTAATTAAGAACTTAAGTATAGGCTTTCATCATGATATTGAATTTAATGAACGAAGTTATCATATTGCGATTAAAGAATTTGAAGGCGTGAATAAATATTTAGTTTTTGATATTACAGATATAGAAACACAAGAACATATATTAAGTAGCATTATTCTTGTTGCAATGGCAAGTGTGTTGATTATAGCCGCCTGGGTTACCTACTGGCTGTCTAGAAAAGTAATTCAACCTGTGCAAGAATTTGCTAAACAAGTAGGTAGCCTAGACCCAAATACGCGTAATATTCGCATTGCTGACGACTATAATGACGTTGAAGTTGGCTTAATTGCCCAATCTTTTGATCGGTACATGGAGCGCTTAGATGGATTTGTGGAACGTGAGCAATCTTTCACCTCTACTGTAAGTCACGAGCTCCGTACTCCACTTTCCGTAATTTCAACTTCAGCTGAATTACTGGAGACAAATAAAGACTTCCCCATCAATGCACAAAAGTACGTGGATCTAATCAAAAAAAGTACTAATGAAATGACAAATCTGATTAGCGCTTTATTGTTTTTAGCCCGAGAAGATTTACCTAACAACAATAGTCCAATCCAACAAACCGATATTACTCAATTAACGCATAACATTGTTGAAACATATAAATACGCTGACCAAGGCAAAAATGTAACACTCACTGTTTCAGTCGATCAAAATATAAAAGTCAATGCTCCTAAAAGTCACGTGCAAATTATCATTAGTAATTTATTAAATAATGCACTTCGCCACACAAAAGAAGGCAGTGTTCGGATCAACCTCAACCATAATAAGCTTGAGGTTGTAGATACAGGGAGTGGCATTGATCAAGAAACCATTAACCATGCTTTTGAACGTGGATTTATGGGTAAAGATAGCAGCGGATATGGCTTTGGCCTATATATATGTAAGCGTCTTTGTGATCGTTACGGTTGGAACATCTCTATCGTTAAAAACCCAATTACAGGCAGCACAGCATCCGTTAGCTTCTAGATAACTTGTCTAAAATTTCTCTCCAACGGTAGCCTTAATATACTGCCGTTTACCTTTTATATACAAATCATATACGTATATACAACACTCGCTTAGCTATTCTACATCCACGGTATTTAGATATAAAGAATCTAGAAAACGACTATGGATAAGCAAGAAGGAATTTACACAATGCAAGCTGCAAGAAATCTCAAATTTGAAAACCCTATTACATCATTGGCACGAGACAAAACTCAGTTTTTTACACTAATCCATAAAAGCGATGACCCAAGCTCCTACACTACTAAAGAATTTATAAAAGCAGATTTTCTTAAGCACCACAATGCGCAAATCAAAGAGTTTATGCCCAATCTGGTCACTATAATTAACAAAACTAAAAATGTTCGTGCAGTAGTGGGCTATCGAAAAGCTGACGAAAATAAATTGTTTCTTGAACAATATCTAGACAAACCTATCGAAGAGTATATTTCAAAACATTGTGGTATGC
>JBGCDX010000126.1:0-37967 GCA_045105815.1 Gammaproteobacteria bacterium | reverse complement strand
CTGTACATTAAGGTCGAAGCCCTGACTCATTCCACCAACATCAACATCAGATGTTGAATCATTTGGACTGACAGTAGCGGATCCACCACGAATAAGAAAATCCCCTTTTTCAAAAGCAATAACATTTTGAGAAAGTGCAATCCAAAATACAGCACAAAATATAGCTAAACTGCGCATAAACATCTTCTTCCTTAGAATTTATTAGTAGTTAATACACAAGTAATTTACTTATGATTTCTAAAAATGTCTTAACATAAACATTAAAATTAAATTAAAAGTCCAAAGACATTTAGAGCTGTTCAAAGAAAGCTGCTTACAGCCAGGTACATCAGGGGTATATTTAGGGGCACAAAAATTTAAGTGATTTGAAATTTTACTCGTATAAACAGATAGTTAGATGGCTACTTAATTAGCTACCGCCTCCACCAGGTCACGTCCAGTGAGTTTAATAAAATCGCTGGACATTCACGTGACCTATTACTTCGTCTTTTAATCAATCGAGTCTGAGCTCTTTGATTCTTTTTAAAAATCTGGAACAGCGACAGCCCGAAGAGTTCAACAGATTTCGGCAGCTAGAAAATGGTATAGAATATGCGCTGAGTCTGATTTAAGACCAACCTAACCTAGCGTACCTTTGCTTGATGAACCAAAAAGACGTTTTGTATGGAGTAGTAATTCAGTGAAACGGCAAAAAAGTCCTTGTATTGATGTGTGTGAGTTCACTGGCCCCAAAGGGTGGTGTTTGGGTTGCGGTCGAACTCAGCAGGAATGTGATAAATGGAAGGCGATGAAGCCTTATGCAAGAAATGCGCTTGAAAAAGAACTTCAAAGAAGGATGTCTAAGATTAAATCTTAGCGTACTTGTTTTACAAAATGTCAGAAATATTTTGGACCACCGTGAGCACATGGATGTGCGAATATGAATGCGTTAGGGATGACGCAACAGATCAAAGTGTGGTGATGTTAAATCTTTCACCGAATTGAAATTTAACAGTGTTTATTTAAAAGGGATCCGATTTTTATTAAATCAATCGAGTCTGACCCCTTTGATTCAAAAGGGGTCTAACCTCTTTTATGCCTTTATGTTCCGAGATGTGCTCACTGAGCTATTGAAATTCCAGCACAAAATAACTAGTCGTTATTTTATAACTTGGAAAGTTGTAAAATCTTAAGGATTGCAGTGAGGAAGATCTAACTGATGCGGCGGACAGGGCAAGTTAATAACTTCTGCTGTGCAATGCTCAACACTTTCCTTATTAGAAGGCAGGCGCACATTGATGAGAACGGCCTTTGTGGCTACCGTTACAATAGGATTTCCCTTAACACCATAAATCATCATGTGATGTCCTTTCATAGGAGCTGGATATGATTCAGCAGCAGCAAGTATAATAGTCGAACATTGTTTAGAAACTAGTGTGTTGTTCGCGGAGATAACCGTAAAAATCTTGTACCCTTTATAGTCGATTGTGCCTGTAACCTGTGCAATCGGTGCATCGAATTTTTGTGCCATCATCTTCTTAAATTGATTATGCGCATTAATGCACGACCCCGCGTAACGGTTATTATATATTTTCAGATCTTCAGGACATGCCGAAAGACACTTTTGGGTGGCTATTTCATGGTCTACGGTATCGTAACTACCACTTGCTTCTGTGGCCAAACACTCACCGCGAAGCACTTCAAATTTTTCTTGGCTTAGTTTTTGTGCATGCAAGGAGGAAGAGAAAGCTATTAATACTATTAAAAATGCAAGATAACGCATCACACAATGTCCCCAATTTATTGATATATAATTTATCTATAATATGAAGTTTGTGGAGTAAATATTCAACAGATTTTTTTATTATATTGTACGTACTGAGATTTATTGAATTGAATGCAAAAATATCATACTTAATTCTAATAATAGAATTTATAACTGAAATGCCTTACTCCTCGAATATTTTCAAAATATATTAATCATGAATAATCAAGCGTTAGTAATAGTCTTTTATTTCCTTTAGGGACTTGTGGTGAGCGATGTATTAACCTTGCATTTCCAAAGCTCACCTTTTACGATGTAAGGGTCAGATCCCTTTTGATCAACACTCTTCTAAAACACCAATCACTACAACTTCAAACTACGCTCACAACTAAACTGTCTCTTACTCCCAGAAACCGGATCCACAAACGCAAGCTCTTTTGCCAACAACTGTAAAGGAGCTGAGTAGTCATCCACGGGATGATTTCGTATTTGTGGGTAGTACATGTCATTTAATATCGGCCAACCCAATGATTGCATGTGCAATCGTAACTGATGGGTTTTGCCTGTTATAGGATGTAATTCAAATAATGCTTTTTGATTCGTTTGTTGTAAGCATCGAATGATAGAATGACTATTGGCTTCGCCCTCTGTTACGCCCATGCGGAAACGTAATTTGGTCCGCTCGATTCGATTTTTAATTTCCCATTCCTGCCCGATGAGCTTTTCATCTGCTTCGACGCTAGCGATGGCTTGATAGGTTTTGTGTATTTGTCGTGTATCGAATAATTGGTGGTAGTGTCGGCGTGTGTCTGGATTAACCGAAAATAACACCAAGCCCGCCGTAACACTATCTAGACGGTGCACGGCTTGTAAGGTATCGATACCGGTTCTGCGTCGTAGGCGGTTTTGTAGGCATTCATTTATATATACGCCGCTTGCGTGTAAGGCAAGAAAGTGGGGTTTATAGGCCACCAATATATGCGAATCTTGAAATAAGATACTTTCCTCAAAAGGAATGCGAGGCTCGTTTTCGCCCTCTCGGTAATAATAGATTCGTTGCTGCGGTGTATAGGGTGTGTCTGGCGCGATCGGGGTACCGTCATGGCAGTGTACCTTGCCATCGGCCATGCGCTGTCGCCATGTCTGTGCATCAATATAAGGGAATTTAATCACCAGATATTCCAGCACGGTAGCCACACCGGGATTGGTGTGCGGCAAACTTAGCTTTGACGCATAGTCGGAAATTACCATTCAGATTGACACTACGAGGCTCAAAAATTGGACTATAGCATGAGCCTAAAAGCGCTAGAATGCCCAATACAAAACCCCACTAATACCCCTATTTATATAGGTTACAGAAGCGGTTTAGCTCGCTTTCAGGATGGTTTGTTTCCTACCTTTTGTTTATTATTGACGGTCTAATCAAAAACTTGCAAATACTCAGGGTTACATAAAATGACGAATGAATTCATCTCTCCCCTTTCAGGACTAAGACGTCTTATCGAATCCAATCAGTTGGAAGCTTCCGATGTCGACTTTATTAACAATAAGAAGCATGTCTGGTCACCCCATAATAAAATTATCAACGTAACCCCAGGGCCTGCTTTTGGGTCTGAGTTGGTAACACAATTCACCGCTACACAAACAAGAGGCATGCGTGGTCCGGGTGTAGTCAATCTTTTTGCAGCCGTGCGTAAGGACTACGGGAATATGGTGGGCTTGCAAGATGGCGGTAAAACCATCTTCTTCACTGGCTCTGGCACCTCCGCAACCGAAGCCGCAGCAGGCTCATGTCGCACACCGGAAGAAATGAATTCTGACGATCCAGCAGTCATTACGATGGAAATCGGTTGGTTCAGTCAAGCGATGGGAAATTGTGTAGAGAATCTCGGCAGAAAAGTTACACGCATACAATGTGATCTGGGTGATGACCTGCCATACGCTAAGTGCAAAGCCCTGTTAGAAAAAGATACAGATCATAAGATTAAGATGGTGATGGCGCCACAAAATGAAACGGCGGCAGGTGTAACCATCCATCCGAAGAAAATTAGTGATATGTTGGATGAGCTTAATCACCCTGCACTGGTTGTGATCGATGGTATTTCTTCCATTGGCAGCATGCCCGTTAATATGGCAGATATGGGCATCGATATGCTTGTTGGCTGTAGTCAAAAAGGCATGATGGGTACGCCAAGTATTGGCATGATTACTATCAGCCCTAAAGCAGTGCAAAGAATTCAAGAATCTGAAAAACTATTAAAAGATTCTGGAATGGCACTAGGACAACATTACTTGAACTTGGGCAAAATCATTGAAGCGATGGATACGCATGGTTTGCATATTGAAACGCCAAGTAATTACTCTCAATTCGCAGTCGCTTTGGATTCAATTGCTATCGAAGGCATTGATCGCGTTTGTGATCGTCACAGAGAGTGTTCAGATGTATATCGTGCTGCAGTAGAGGCTGCCGGTTTTGATTTGGTCACGAAAGATCCAAGTTTAGCTTCCAATGCAGTAACCGCGATTAGATGTCCAGAAGGATATGGCGAAAAAGAAATCGCGGAAGTATTGATGATTATGTACTACAAGCATGCGGTTGAAGCGGCTGCGATTCCAGGTTATCCGGATATGGGTTGGCGCCTGTGCGCTACCGGCGGTATTCATCCACAACATGCATTAATGGCTGCGATTGCGTTCTTAAAGTCTGCTCAAGAAGCTGGTGTTCCTTGTGATGCAGATAAAGGAATTACTGCAGCAGCCAATAAGTATGCTGAAGTAGTTCAATATCATCGTCCTCTTCCAGGTATTGATGTATACGGCAGATAAGTCTGTAAAAACAGTAAAGAAACTGAAGGAAGGTCACGATTAAATTATTAATAGAGTGATCTTCCTTTTGATAAAAAATTACGCCCTTTGTGGGCGTTTTTTTTGATTACTATTTTTATATGTTAATTATATAAGCAACCTTTCAGCTGAAATAAATTTCATGCAGGTTACTTAACCCTGCTATGATCCGCTCGTCGATCAACTTCAGTTATTGTTGAAGCAAAAATAAAATCAGTATTTTTTTGAATTAAAATAAAATAGGAATGTTATGCCAGAGATTATTGTAGAAAAAGACCTTAGTGATGCACGTAAGACGGAGTTAGGGTTTTCTGAATGGAATGTTTGGGAATGTGAAGTGAGAGAATTTAGACTTGATTTTGATGAAGAACTTGAAAGATCTTATATCTTGGAAGGTGAAATTGTAGTTACACCAGATGGTGGAAAACCAATAACCTTAGTCCCAGGTGATTATATCATTTTCCCTAAAGGCTTAAAAAGCATGTGGTCGGTAACCAAGCAGTTACGCAAGCATTACACTCACGACGCAGCGTAATATATGCTAAACATTAATTGATAATAAATTTAAGGGGTGAGGTTCAATCTATTTGGCTGACCTTTTTTGATTCGACAAACGATAATTGAGAGCTACCAAATTTCTATTTCCTAAATTCGTATAGACACTTCAGTGTCTTCACTACGCGTATGCTTATATTTGAGTCTTTACTATTTGGCATGGTCAAATAGCGATTCAATTATTTTATTTATCTTTTAATTTCGAAGTCCATGTATATATAATACAACTGATTCTAATTCAGTATCTGTCAATTCATCATTCCATGGTGGCATTTGAGGAGACCTCCCTACTGGCTCTCCGCCATTACTGACTATCAATTGCAGATACTCAACAGGCATAACACTTTCAGTTAAATCAAACGGTGGTGGGTTTTTTATAACCTTGCTCATTCTACCGTCTCCCTGACCTGATTCGCCATGACAAAGGGCACAACGTGCTTTATACACTTTCTCACCTGCTTTAACTTTAGCACTGTTAGCATTTTGCACATTTGCTAATGCGAATTTTCGATCAACTACTTGCTCATCTGCATTAGCTTTAACCATGCAAATCAATAGAATGCTAATGCATGCAAACATGCTTCTTTGAAACATTACTCTTCTACTTTTATTGTCATTTGCATATCTGGATGAATTGCGCATTCAATTTTAACTTCGCCAGCAGCATCAAACTTAACTGACCTTTGTTCTCCTTTCGGATATGAACCAAGATCAAAAGTTTTTATGTCTGATAGACTAAAGACATTATGAAAAAATCTATCTTCATTTTTAAAATGAACCTCGTCACCTACTTTAATTGTTATTTCAGTTTCACTAAATTCTTTATCAATTTGATCCACTACATGTTCTTCACAAAAGGCAACACTACTAAATAGTACTAGCGCTGCGAATGCTGAGTATTTAGATGTTTTCATAAGATTTTTTCCTATCTATAGTTTATTATTCTGAAATTGAAGTTAATTTATTTTTATCTGTAGTTACGTCATGACGCTGTACGGCAGCAACTGAACCACTAGGTATTGTTGGCAGCACGAGCATCTGTGGGTAAGAAGTCAGTGCATGCATAAATTCAACGAGCTCTGCTATCTCTTGTTTTGTTAGGTCAAGCGACTTCATGTTTGGCGACACATTATCTTTTACCAAACCACCGCTAGTATAGTGTTCCATAACTTGTGTTAAATTTTCTGATGAACCATCATGAAAATATGGTGCAGTATTAGCTACGTCCCGCAGAGTAGGCGTTTTAAACGCCCCTTTCATTAAACCGATTGGTTTATGCTCATACCTTCCAAGATCTGGAGATTCATCCTTGTAAGAAGTTAGTCCCAAATTATGGAACCCATTATCCGTAAAGTTTGGCGCTTGATGGCACGCGACACAGTTGCCCTTTTCTTCATCTAAAAATACTTTGAAGCCTCTAATTTGTTGAGCTGTCATCGCCTTTTGATCACCTTTAATCCAACGATCAAATGGAGAGTTATTGCTTATTATGGTTCGCTCAAATGATGCAATGGCTTTAGATAGAGTGTCTTTATTAATCTCTTGCTCAGGATACGCAAGATCAAAGGCTGCACTATATTGACCATTATTTCTAAGCCATATGAAGAGTGATTTAAAATCCATATTCATCTCAACATCAGATTCAAGTGGACCAATCGCTTGTTCTTCTAATGTTTTATTCCTGCCATCCCACATTTGAATTGTGTTAAATGCAGTATTCGTGATTGTTGGTGACGCACGCTTTAAGACTTTGCCTTTACTTCCTAATGATAATGCTTGTCCATCTGACCAGCCAAGCATAGGATTATGACAAGTAGCACATGAAATATTCCCATCTCCGCTTAGACGAGGATCAAAAAACAACATTTTTCCTAATGCTACGCGATGCGAGTTAGGTTCATTATCGTCAGGATACGGCGGTACATCTGGAAGCAACCATTCTTGAAGTGAAGAATGCCCAGATTGCAAGGTATAGTCGCCAATCACTTCATCAGCAATAACGGGCGATCCAAATACTGGAATGATTACGAATACAATAAGACTAATGACAGGTGTACTAAACTTCATCAAAATCCCTCATAGTGAATATAACTTTGTAAATTCTTACTCAAGCACTTTTATTACTTTTAGTGCATAGACTGAATCGACTAATTTCTTGTTTTCTTTAAGAAAAATTGACTTGATGATGTATGTAATGTGAAGTCGTAGCACTCATCCTGATGAAGTGTACAAATATAATGATGAAAGGGAATCTTGTTATTGCCTAGTGAAACTAAACTACAAACTTTGGATAAGTTAAGATATGCAAAAGAGCATCATATAGTTCGTACTATATGCGGCTAATTTCTTCAAATCAGCTTAAAAACGTTTTTACAATTATGAATTTATTGTTCTAAGTGTGAATATAAGCACCTAGAAATTATTCCGAAATTTTACTTCTTATACGAATAAATGGCTCTCTAACAACCTTTATAACTTTTCTTTTTACATTCAATGTATAAATTATCTGCTATTTCAATTTGTGAAGCGGTCATTTTTTTTGCTAGTTCATTTTTAAAGTCAGTCGCAGAATCACCTAGACCTTGAATAACTGCAGCACTCACCCACATATAAGCATATATGTTGTCTTGCTCTACACCTTCGCCAGCCGCATACATCTTGCCAAGCTTTAATTGCCCAATCGCTGCACCTTGTTCAGCAGAATTTAGCGCCTTACTCGCAGCAGCTTCTTCTTTCGTCTTACAACCTTGAACTACAACTAAAGATAAAAACATTAATAGTGTAATTAACAACGTAAATTTCATATCAGTGACCCTAATTCTAATGCGTGATGTTAATTTGCTGTAAGGCTTACACCAAACAATCACTATAAATATTTAGCATGAAAAAATAACAACTGTAATACATTTATCTCATTAAAGTCACTACAAATAATTATTAAGTCAAAACAATATACATCGTATTTACAGTAGCATAAATATCATTACATTATTTAGTTGAGCATGCGCTAAGGAATTTTATAATCAACACAAACAAATGGCTTACTTGCTAAACAAATAATACTGCATTTTCAATAAGTGCGGTTGCACTAATTGTATTACATATATAAATATAATGACGTTATAGGTTTAAAAGAAATTAAACGTAATAATAAAGCTGGCAGGAAAGCCAAGAAATGAATAGATTTAGTTGGGCTAGATATATTATTAATCAGTTGCTTCTATAATAATATTTGTTGCTGAAGTTGTCGCAACACGAACCGACGTAAAGCCAGCTTCTTTTAACACATTAATAATGCGTTTGGGGCCCGCTTGAGCCCCTAGACATAACCCTACTTCTTGAGAACGTGACATTGGTAAGCATATCAATGTTGATGCAGCATAAAACACGCCACCTAAAGCATGTAAATTATCATTGGTTTCATCTCCCGCCATTGGCTCCACCACCATTAATGTGCCACCAGGTTTTAAGGTTGTACGTATATGCTTAGCAACACCAACCGGGTCACCCATATCGTGCAAAGCATCAAAAATACATGCAAAATCATATTCATTATTAGGAATATCGTCCGCGCTTAACGTGTCAAATACGATATTTTCAATATCTGCATCCGTTGCTTTAGCACGGGCATCATTAATTGATGATGCATGTAAGTCATATCCAAATACTTTTGATTTGGGATAAGTGTGAGCCATTAAGACAGAAGACGAACCATGACCGCAGCCAATGTCTGCAATTGAGCCACCTGCTATAAGCTTTTCTTGTACACCTTCTAGCGCAGGAATCCAATTAGCAATTAGATTCATCTCATAGCCAGGCCTAAAAAATCGATCCGTTCCACAGAACTGGCAAGCATTATGTTCACCCCAAGATCGACCTTTACCTGTTTTAAATACTTCAACTGCAGTCTCATGTTCTGCATATTGAGCTGTGATGATTTGCAATAGCCCTTGCATGTTGGCCGGACTGTTTTCCGTTGCAAAAATAGCTATTTGCTCAGGGCTCATAAAAAAACTATCTGTTTCGGAATCATAATGCACATAACCCGTTGCTGCATTAGCTGATAGCATTTCTTTTAAGTAACGAGCATCTACTTTTGCTATTTCAGATATGTCTTTTGCACTACGTTTGTTACCGTCTGCCATTGCACGGTAAACACCTGTTTGATCACCAATATAAGCTAACAACACACCAAGTGAAGCTGCTGCGTCACCAACAACTTTGCCAGCAAGTGCTTCTAATTTTTCCATATTAAGTTCAACACTCGATTCTGACATTCATGATTCCTTCAGGTATATATTAGGATTTATAGACATATTTATTAAAGCGAATACTGTCTAATTCGCAATTTATAATTGACTCTGATTATTTTACTCTGGTATTTGATTGACAAAAATTAATTCATCTATATTAAAACCCAATTTATCTGCTTGTTCTTTAAAGTGATCAATTAAGCTTTGATCCACCTTTGGCGTTCTAGATAGGAACCATAGATAATTTAAATTAGGACCCGAGATAAATGCATATTGATAATCTTCATGGTCCAGCTCAAATATAATATATGAGCCATAAAAAGGACCAAAAAATGAAACCTTGAGATGACCTTTGTCTACATCATTAACAAAATATGCTTTCCCTACTGCTTCGTTCCACTCTTTCTTATCTTTATCATAACCTCTATTTTTTACAGCAACGCCGCCATCATCTCGCAATGAATATTCAGCACTGACGTGCTCTAATCCTCGCTCAAAAGAATGATCTAATCGTGCGATTTCGTACCATTTTCCCAGATAACGGTTAAGCTCGAAGTCACTAACAGGTGTGATATTTGATGGGACACTTACACATCCATTAAGACCCACTAATATAGTAATGATTAATATTGAATATATTGATTTCATATATTTTATGCAACTTAGTTTAATTAAAGGTTAAGCTTTTCTTTCTATAGTTAATTAAAAGCAACTATCACTTAATATTAAAATAATAGAAAAACTTTAAGAATTTTATTGCAATGAAAATTGTGAAGAACTTATCGTAGACGCAAAGTAACGCATATTATTATACGTTGTAAACTCTATTTGTAACATTCAGCTCTTGTTCTGTCTCACGCCAAGCTGGCAAAAAGTCATCCATCAATCGTTTAAATCGAGCATTATGATTCCGCTCTAGCAAATGTGCCATTTCATGCACTACAACATACTCTAAACATGCTTCAGATTTTTTTGCCAATTCAAGGTTTAACCAGATACGCCTCTTTGGAATGTTGCAGGTACCCCAGCGTGTTTTCATTCTTTTTACTCGCCACTCTAATACGTTTTCGCCAACAATCGGTTGCCACTTATTTATTAGCTCTGGGATCATCTTTTTAAGCTTAGCTCGATACCATTCGTACAACAGCTTTTCTCTAGCATCAGTTGATGTATTATCGTAGACATACATCTGCAAGATATTAGAGTGTTTTTCTACTATATGTGGCCGATCTATCTGCTCAGAAACTTTCAAAATATATTCTCGACCCAAATAACTTATTTTTTCACCTGATTGATATGTAGGTGTTAATAACTTTGGGCAGCTTTCAATACGTTGAACTTTATTTTGTATCCACTCTATTTTTGAAGAAACAGCTATATGTAGATCATGATTTGAAATATTATGAGGCGCAGAAACACGCACACGCCCATCAGAAGCACGCACCGAAAAATTGATATTTTTTACATTCTTCCTAACAACCTGAATGTTTATATCTGAAACAAGTAAATTACTAGTTTGTTTATTCAAATCCATGAATGCTTATAACAAAATAATAGTTAGAATTAATTGTAATTACTTGTTATTACTATTCAATACCTTTTGAAACCATGTCATCTTTTACCAAACTAATATTTTTACTGATCTCACCTTTAACATAGTCACTGATCACTGAATCATATTTTTCTGCGGATTTTTTGGCAGCTTGCTCAGGTATTTTTTGCGAGAACTCTATTGTCTTTTTGCCTACTGGTGAATTATAGAAGCTCACAAGTTCTTTCACTTCATCATGTGTATACGTTTCTTTATATAGGGGCATATAAATATCAGTTTCCACCGCTTCATATGGCATTTTTTCAGAAATATAGTTTTGATAATTGCCTACCATTTCTGTAAACCTAGTTTTTAATAGTTCACCGACTTGTTTTTTCTCATCTTCGGATAATGATTGGGCATTTATATTTTGTTCAGCAGACTGAAAGAATCCTGATTGCATTTGATTAATAATTACATTATTCAAACTAGCATAATTATTTTTAACCCCTGTAAGTTCAAATAATGTTTTTAGATCATCGTCATAAGAGTCTGCCATAGCATTAAAGCTAGTAATCATTAATAAGCTTGCGATTAATATTTTCATTATCATGTATCTCTTTTAGTTATATGTAATTTAGTTAGTTGTTTTCGTAATAGTCAACCAATATTCGCCTAACTGCATGCGTCGCTTCAGCTACTTGCAAGTTATATTGTTTGGCAAGTAAATCTCCGATTTGTTCAATACTTCTTTTACCATCAATGGCACCTAACACCTGAGCTTGTAGTAAGTGTTGAGATGACTCGATTTCTTGATCATATTGTTTTGGTATAGGCGTTGAGGTTGATTTTATCCAGTTGGGAAGATAATTATATTTCGGAGGAACTACCACATCTTTGATCTTTTTTGCATAAAATGAAAATACAGATTCCATACGACCATGAGCGCTTAATGGTGAGTGCATATATTTAATAGTAGAGCGTTTGCTTGTTACTATTTCAAAGCCACTTTTCTCAATTAACTCGACTAATTCTTCTTCACTATAGCACCATGAAGCTTGTTTATGAGAAAATGCAAGCGAACCCGTATTTAGCCAAGCCCCACCCACTGGAATGCTTGCATTAATTCTAGGTATATAATCTCGTAAGTTTTGTGGAATAACATCAATCAGCCATGGTGTTATGACGGTATCAAAACTATTATTTTTCACAGGTGGGTTCATCCCATCAGCAAACATAAAGTATATATTTTTATTTACTCCATTCGGAGCTTTACATAACTGTTCAGAAACAAAAGAGTCTTTATTGATAGGTGCAATCGGATATTCATTTAATGAAAATGAACTCCCTTGAATAGCCTTAGATCCTGCTAACAATAATAGAGGATTTATATCTAATAATACCGAACACTCTGGTAAATAATGCTGATGAATATCGTAAGAAAGTCGGCCTGCCCCTGCCCCTATTGTTAATACTTTACCTAACTCCGCATCGTTTGGCATTACGCCTTTAATCGCAGCAAGCATCTGTTCATTTTCACCATTATCCCATGACCAATCACGGAATATATTATCGTAATAACTAGTTAACCCTTGAATACTGGGAGTTTTAGATTGCAGAGCATTAACAGAGCTATTTATCTGCTCAGCATCATGTTGTTGTAAATTTAGCGGGGAAATTATATTTAAAACTTGTTTTACTTGCTCGCTTTTTGATTCAAGTAATTTTTTAATGCGCTTGATACCCGTTTTACTTAATCGCTTATCTTTTTGAGATTCTTTTAGTCTTATTTGTGATTGTTGATTAAGGTGAAGAAAACCATTTAAACGCGCTGCCCATTCGAGTGAATTTAATTCTGGATGCTCGAACAACCAAGGAATGGTGTGTTCACCACTTTTATAAAGAGGAAAAACTGTGTCGCATAGATTACATTGCATTCCATCGTCATTGGCCATTTTAATGAGTGACGCATTCTTACGGTTACATGCTGGGCATGTAAAATTCTCCTGAAAAACAGTAAGCACTGATTCAGATTTATTAGTCTTTAGTGATGCTTGTGAAGTGCTCAATATAGAAGTAACTAGCGGTTTATATTAAGCGCTATTGTCCTAACTCATTGATGAAATGTCACGCATCTTATCGAGTTAAACCCACCAACCATAAAAAAACGGGACAATCTGATGATTGTCCCGTCTATTGAAGGCTGCTTTGTATTGTTTATTTAAACAATACTATTAAATGCAATATGCTCCATACCTGGATTTGCACCTAGCGTTGGATTACCTAATGCACCTGCAAAATTACCTGCTTCACCATGTAAAGCTAAATAATTGAGTACAACAACTTCAGCCAGTGAAACCACACTGTTTGCGTAAGGGCTAGAATTGGTATCAATTGTACCATCAGCTTTAAACGCACCGAGTTGTTGAGAAGCTGCACCATTACGCATAATAGCTGCCGCTGCATTGTTAGGACTGTAAACAAAGAGTGCACTTGATGCTCTTTGTGAATTATCCGAACGCCAACGGAATTTGGTAGTACCATTGCCATCATCTTCAGGGTTATTTCTATCTGCTACAACCGCACCATCACTAAATAAGTAAACCATTAGGGGTTTACCAAGCTGTGCAGCATATTCTAAAGATGCGCCTAATACTTGACCTATTCTGAAGTCTTTTGCGTCTGTCTCAGGTCTTGGATTTTGGTGATAATCACGACCACCGTATTCCATTGTACCTACCCCACCAAAGCCATTAACAATCACTTTCATGGTTGCTGCCGCTTTACGGAAGTCACCATTATTACTAATCTCACCATTAGGGAAGATATTAGTGAGAATTGCATCTGCTTCAGGGTCTAGATCAGACGGTAGAATTGGTGAATTAAATGTAGCCAAACTCTTATCATAACCACATTGAATTAACTCTTCAGTAGCCGTTGCTTCATCAATTGCGCCCAATTTAAGTTGAGCTAAAATTTGTGTGGCTGTCGCTACACTTCCACTTGGGAATCCATCCGCTTCACCACCACTAAGACCAACAGCCTCATTGCGATTACTAACACGTGTAGGACCTAATTCAGCCGAAATCATATAATCTGGAGCTCTTGATCGACCACCCGATTCAGAATTTCTTGTGCCTGTAGATACAACAAACTCACCATTAGCACCTGCACGAGCGATTCCATACATTGGATTGTGTGGGTTATTCCCTGTATCGTTTTCTGAACGAGCTGGTATTACTGTGCCATTTACGTTTGCACGTGTTGCAGCACTAGTCTTATCTTGCATACCGCGTAATAGAGCACTATTTGGATGCATCGCTAATCCAAAATCTGTATTAACCCCTACATTACTAGGACTAATAGCGGATGGTAAACCTAATGTTTCATAAGCATCATCAGGTAAAAAATCAGTTTGGCCACCTGCGCCACCAACCATGATATTAGAACCTGCAATGTTTGCACCGCCACCTTGATCAATTGCTAGAAAAGGAATTTTTCCAGCACCAAGTGGGCCGCCCGCTACTGCATCACCAATTTCGCAAGCTGCGTGTGCTCTGTTCACCATCATACCTAGACTTGGTAGAAGTACCGTGCTAGTGCCTGCAATGAGTCCTCTTCCAAGAAACTCTCTGCGGGTAACAGGTCTACCATGACCGGTACGTCGGCATGATTCTTCGATGCGCTGCTCCATCTGCTGATGTGCCTCTTGCGCTCGTCGATATTGCTCTCTGTATTTTGCCATTGTTTGTTACCTCACTAGCCTTAGTTGATTGTTACTGCACTACTTGCCAACGCAGCAGTACACACAGCTTGTAATACTTGTCGACCTGCAGCATCTGTACATCCATTTGCACAGTTTTCAGCATCCATAATGCCTACTAGTGCTGCAATGGAAGCAGTTCGCTCAGGTTGATTAACCAAGTTATTACCTATGATTTTGTCGTATACAGTTCCTGCGATAGCATCTTTCTCACCAGCAGCAATTGCACAGTTATTGTCATTAAAGAAGTTTCTGCAACGACTATTATTATTGTTACCTACAACTTCACCACAATAAGTGGTCGCCAGTCGTTGAATAGCAATTTGTTGTGCTGAACCAAATCCCAATGCATCAGCAGTAGATGGAAGTTGATCACGCAACATTTCGTAGCGAGTTCGAACGTCATTGTCTCCTTGACTAATTCCAGTCAATGCAGCCATGGTGTCATGTACTTGCGAGAATGTACGTACACCTACATCAGGCTCTGGCACATCTACGGGAGGTACAGGCGGAGTTGGAAGCGCAATGGTTTCTGTAGAACCTGTCTGACCACCAAGCACTTCAAATTGAAGACTGAACTGATCTAGGTTCATACCTTGGTCAGATGGAATTAGCGCACCTAATGGTGAAATTTCCTGTCCTGACTGCATTACCATTGTATCTACTCTACGGAATGCTTGTGCTGCAAGTGGTACATTGTTATTGACCGCTATGCGAATGTTCTTAACCGCAACACCTGTGACATCACTGACCAACTTGGGTCGTGCGAATACATATGCAAATGGATCAACCTCATATGCTTGCATTTCGATATAACCTGGAGCACCAAGTATGCTTGCTACATCAAACCTAAGTGAGGTTACCGCACCGGCTCCTGCATCAAAATTTTGGGCTACTTGAGCACCATTTAATGCAACATTATGGATCGCTACCATCTTGAAGACGCCTTTCCATAAACGATTGTTAGTTACTTCATTACCAAGAACAAATAAATTGTCATCTTGCCAATTCAACATGTCGCCTTGAATTGCTTCTTCTACAGCTAGTTGTCCATTTACGTATATTTTACGTCCACCTGACATATTGTCATACGTCATCACAAGATGTGTTAACTCAGTAGTGACTATGTCTTCAGTACGTGCCGCTGGATTACTACCATTTGGTCCTGAATTAATAGTTTGAACACGTGCATCATATTGATCAACTTGTTGACCTAATGTGAAATTACGTCGACCCGTATCAACTGAATAAGAAACAATTCTTGCAGGTCCAGTTTGCGTTAGATTTTCTGGTATAACCCATGCTTCAACGCTGAACTGATTTCCACCTGATAACAGGTTAAATAATTTTTGGCTATCCGCTAATGATGCTTGTGCTTTACCATCAACATTTCTTAATCCACCTTCAGCTACCCACTCGGTACCTTCTAGGTTTAATGTAATATCAGCACCAACATTGCTTGTGCCGGAAGCTGTATTGCCAACGCCTTCACCAAATGCAAATAGTGTAATCATATTAGCATCTGCTCGTGGGATACTTCCTTCAACTACTTGTGAAAAGTTCGTAGTAGCACTAGCTAGTACATTACCGTTATTCCCACCGTTATTCCCACCGTTATTTCCACCAGCTGTAGATTGTGCTGCCCAAGCATTGATAGCTTGTAATACGTCAGCGGCTATATCTGCACACATTGCACCACAGTTATTATTAGTGAGAGGCCTTTGATAAAGACTGGATTGTGTCGGTACTGCTAAATTTTTCAATGGATTGGCTACTGCATATGAAGCGGCTACATCTGCTACGGCAAATGGAATTGCCTGAATATTAGTACCATTATGACAAAGTCCACATGTGTAATTAGGGTTAGTAATTACGGGATGTAGAGTTGCTGCAAATAATGCTTGTTCATTTGCTCCGCCGTTACCGGGATCTACTGGATCAACAGGCATTGGCATAGGGTCACCTGGATCAACCGGGGTTATTGGATCTGGTAATGGATCACCTGGATTACCACCGGTGTTACCACCAGTATTCCCAGCTGTAGATTGTGTTCCGCTATCGGAACCACCTCCGCCACTTCCACCACCACAGGCAGTAAGAGCAACAGCTAACAAGATCATACAAATCATACGAAGTGCATACTTGTTAATAAATAGAATATTATTCTGACTCATAACATTTCTCCTAATTGGCATACTTAATTCGTTGAGTAACATTTTTAGTTACCCATGCAGTAAGCAGCCGTCTCAGCAAAGACTCGTTTCATGCTGCGGTTATTTGCTTCAAAAATATTTGCGATATTTGTAACGGCTTGAACATCTGCAGCACCGTTAGGGCTACGGTGACAAACCTTTTCAAATGCTTTCTTTACTTGGCATTCAGAGAACTGTCGTGTAAGAGCCAGTTCCATTCCTAGTTCTTTAGCGCCACGACCTACTCCATTGTTAGGAGCATTCCACCCCACCCAACTGTTTTGACCTGAACGCCAATAGTTCACCCAAGAATCACCTGTTGTAGCGAAGCCTGTTGGGAAAACACCCGCATCATTTAAGTATTTAGGTTGAACTACACCATCTGTATATACGAGACGCTCACCTTCATCTTCAACTTCTGCGAAATCATAATAAGCAAATGCACCCGCTAAACCATCCATACCAGCGTGACAAGTAAGACAGTCATTCATGAATATTTTGCTATCACCACCAGGTGAACGATCTACATCTTGTCTGACGCGATCCGGGTAAGCTGTCTTATCGCGGAAATTTTCCATGTCCATGCACATGAAGTTAAGTGTTGCAAATCGAAGCGCAGCACGGTTTGTACCTGCTGAATAATATGCTTGTGCAAAACCACGAGTAGTCATTACACCTGCGGTTTGACTTGCATTTAATTGATTGTTTAGTGATGACTGTGTCATTGGGATCAACACAGCTGGATCGCTGAAATCTCTGCGACGATTTTGTAAATCTTCGTAATGTTCATTGTCACTAACAGAGTACGCGTCGTTAGTAGCATCTGCAGAACCGATATAAACAGTATCTGCATATAAAATCTGGTCAAATGGAACATCGTCACGAACCATTCCCATCACCGTAGCAGTTGAATCATTGAGATCTCTGTAAACCGATTGATCTTCATTGAACCAAGGTGTTGCCCAATCTTTTATAGTGCTATTTATAAAAGAAGGATTGCTCATTGCAATCTCTGCAGCTTGTATTGGCTGCGCCGGAAGCAATGCTGCCATTTGTGCAAGTACTTCTTCTGTAGGAGGCACACCCGTTAAGCGGTCATGCATTCGTTTAGCTTGTTCACGTGGACCCGCAATGGATACCGAAACGCTTGCAATGCTTAATATAAAGATAAACGCACTACATGCGTTAATAATTTTGTGTCTACTTAAATGCATTTTCGCACCTCTCGTATTTATAACGTTCATATCGATAAACTTTATGCCGTGTACTTAAAGTAGTTAAGTAGACGGAAACTTATCGACAGCCACTTCCCGGACTGCATGGAATAAGAAAGAACAAAACGAAATACGCTGAGCAACATATAAATAATGCTTTAAACCTTTAAATAAGGTTTAAAAACTATTAATTAGTAGCTACGGCTAAACATGCTGACTTATACCCACCGTCCTAGTGAATATCATTCGTCGACTAGCTGCCGTTTCATTGTTCCAAACTCCAGGTACGAATACTGAAGGTAAACAAATGCAATTAAATTAAAAGTGTGATGAGTGGGTTGGAATTACCTACGAACGGTAAATTGGAAAATTGAATTAGATAACACACATGGAATCAATGCATTATAAATATTGCATGCCATTCAGTTAAGATATTTAAGGTAATTATTGAACCTATAAAATAGGTAACTATTTGATATGAAGTGCTATTAAAATTATTTAAAAGTTCTTTGCGAAAATTATAATTAAATATTGCTCTAAACTAAAAGTAATAGTGCATCAGACTTTGATGCACTATTTAGAACATTAGATATGTTCAATATTTAAGACTGTACCATTTAAAGAAGTTACTTTTACCTTTTTTCCAGCATCACAGTCATTACCATATACTTTCCACATTGTGTCATCTACATGAATTTTCCCATAATTATCAATAATTGGATCACTTAATGTGAATACGCGACCTATTAATTCTTCACCACGCTTATTTAATGAAGGGTGCGCATCAACCACGGGTACTTTTTGTCGATACAAACGCCAGCCAAGTATGGAAAGTATGGACAATAAACCAAATAGTGATATTTGCCATTGCCAAGTCATATCTGGAAGTAATAATAATATGAATCCCATTACAGCAGCAGAAGCACTGAACCAAATAAATACTGCACCTGGTGCGAATATTTCTAACGTCAAACATACGATCGCAACTATCCACCAATGCCAGTATTGTATATTTGCAATAAATTCATTCATAAATTTAGCACCTCAGTAACAATATATTGGTTTTAATATAGTTTAAGCTTTATCAGACAATGCAGATTTAGCAATTTCTGATATTCCTGCAATTGACCCCATTAAACTAGAAGCCTCAAGTGGCAACATAATAATTTTTTGATTTTCTGCAGAACCAATTGTTGCTAATGCTTCAACATATTTCGTAGCAACAAAGTAGTTTACTGCTTGAATATCACCACTCGCAATGGCTTCAGAAACCATTGATGTAGCATTTGCTTCTGCTTTTGCTAAAGCTTCACGTGCAGCTGCATCACGCTTTGCAGCTTCTAATCTACCATCTGCTTCTAAAATTGCAGCTTGTTTTTCGCCTTCAGCTTTTAGAATTTCAGATTGTTTGTAGCCTTCTGATGTTAAAATTTCTGCACGCTTATCTCGTTCTGCTTTCATTTGTCTTGCCATGGAGTCAACCAAATCTTGTGGTGGTGCGATATCCTTAATCTCAATACGCGTAACTTTTACACCCCATGGAGAAGTAGCTTCATCTACTACATGTAATAACTGCGCATTAATTTGATCACGATTTGATAATGATTGATCTAAAGACATTGAACCAAGTACCGTTCGTATATTGGTCATCGTGAGATTAAGCGTAGCACGTTGCAGATTATTGACATTATATGATGATTTTACTGGGTCTAATACTTGGTAAAACACTACACCATCAACGCGCACTACAGCATTATCCAGTGTAATTACCTCTTGAGATGGCACATCAAGCACACGTTCTTTCATGTTGACTCTATTACTAACAGTATCAACATAAGGAATAATGAATGACAAACCAGGTTGCAGCGTTCTTCGAAATTTACCAAAACGTTCGACCGTCCACTCATAACCTTGCGGCACACGCTTAACCGCCATGACTACCGTAAGTACCGCCAACACTAAAAATGCTACTGGTAATATTTCAAGCATGTGTTCCTCCTAAATAAAGACTTTGTAATGATATCGTTTTTTATGTAACGATATGTTTACATAAATTTACATCTTAATCAAGGTAAATAGTAATATTTATTAATTAATGTTAATATATATTTACTTCAGTAACTTATACGTTATAAATGCAATCTTTAGAAAAAAAATCATCAAACTATGTACATGATCCTAAATGGGCCATTGGCGTCTCCCGGTTGATTAAAGCTCAAATGGCGGCAACGGGGATTACGTATTCTGATTTAAGCAATAAGCTAAAAACACTAGGAACTACACAAACACCTGAAAATCTAAGAGTAAAAATAAACCGTGGCAACTTTGGTGCGCAATTATTTGTTCAACTTTTAATCGTAATGGGAAGAAAAGAAGTCAGTCTTAATGAATTAGAAACCATCGTCAATAATCTCGAAATATAAACAAACATAAACAGTTATTAAAATTTTAAATTAGTTAATTAAATAATTTAGAACCTGTTCACATTATATTTAATACCTTGTTATGTACCTGGAATAAATTACTTATCAACCCCTGAAATACACCTTTCATCCCCTTCTTTGTTCGTAATAACCATTTCCAGGTAAGAATATCTTCCTTACTTATTAATGGCGATCATAAATGCTTAGTAAAATAATATTTCATACGAAACTAGCGTTATTGGTTACCTGTTTCGTACCTTTATTAGTTGATGCTGATGGCAACACGCCTCATCAAATTATTGAGCTGACCTCTGCACAAGTTTTAAGTGCACTTAAAGATGATGCGGCTGAAATAAAGAGCAATCCAAATAAGATAAATGATGTGGTAGATAATATTATATTACCTATATGTGATTTAGAAAGAATGAGTAAATATATTCTTGCAAAGCATTGGAAAACAGCAACTATAGAACAACGCAATGCTTTCATCGTAGAATTCAAACAAATGTTAATACGAAACTATGGTTCACATTTAGCGGGATATTCAAATGCGATTGTTACCGTTATGCCTGATAAGGTAGTTGAAGAAAAATTATATCAAACTGTTAGCACAAAGCTCGACACTCGCATTGGGTCTAAACCTTTCCAAGTAGATTATGTGTTTAGAGTAGCTGAAGGAACATCAAAAGTTGTAGATGTGAGAGTTGAAGGAATGAGTATATTAAAAACATTTCGCACTACTTTTTCTAAAGAAATATCCGAAACTTCTTTAGCTGACTTAATAGAAAGAATTACTTTAGTTAATCAACCATCATTAGCAATGAATGACATACATTAAAATTTAAATATATTTTTCACCTGCTACGATCTCTCCATTTTCAACATCTTCAATCCACCAATGCGTATAAGGCTTACAGCGCACATGATATGTACGTTGTATTTTTGCATGTAATTCTAAGACTTTTGCCTTACCAATAAATTCTAAAGAATTAAATTCACCAACTGCTTCTTCACAATAAATTTTTACCTGATGTTTGCCAGTAGAAATTTTGATAAGCGCATTCTCACGAGCTATGTTTGAGTTACCATTTATCTCTGAGATGCTTGCACTACGAACATAATCACCACTCAAAAATACACCGTCGCGCAAATATGCAACAGAATCTGCAGGTGTTTGTTCTATTGAATACCAACTTAATGCCCCACAAGCAACCAATGACATGGGCATTACAATCGTAACAATGAGAAATTTAATTTTATACATAATTAATTTAATAGTTTTACGCTAACAGGTAATATTAAAACACACCAACGGCATACCTTAATTAGTTATATTTGAATAAAATATCAATCAAAATATATTCTATATTTATCTCAGGAGTTTTTATGCCTAATGGCTTAGCGGTTGCTAATTCGAGCTCACTAATGCAAGAAATAGAACCCATCTTAGTATCGCTTTATAAAAGTGATAACGGCAAGTCCCCTACTATCTATGAGTTAAAGCAGTACTTAGTGAGTTATGCATCTGAAAAATTAGTCGATATTTTGATCAATTCCGAATCAACTATATTCTCTTCAATGACACCTAAAGAGACACTAACCACTGTAAACCTTTATATCAGAAAATTAAGAGTCTGGTAATTTATAGCCATAATTAAGTTTTTCATATAAATTGAGCGCAGGTACACTCCGTCGCGCTCATGATTTTAGAAGTATTCAATAGCTATAAATCTGAATTATTTATCCTTGCTTGGATATCTATGGGATTATTGATAATAAGCTTGGCTATCATTCCATTTGTGGTAATCAAGATGCCTGAAGACTATTTCTTAGAACGTTATAGAGTACGAGCTAGCAAAAAGAGCACTTACCCTATACTTGCGCAGTTTCTGACCGGACTTAAAAATCTCATAGGATTCATTTTTATTCTATTAGGCATTCTAATGCTTATATTACCAGGCCAAGGAATACTCACCGTACTAATGGGGCTTTTTCTAATGAATTTCCCAGGCAAATACAAGTTTGAACGCAAACTCGCTTCTCTTCCGAAAGTATTAAAATCCTTAAATTGGATAAGATCTAAAGCCAACAAACCACAACTAATGATAGAATAGCTGCTAGCAAATCACTACTAGGCAAGTATTTATGCAAGATACAAACCCAAAAGCTACCTCACTATTTACTGGAATGACGTTTATAACAGGTATTATCTGTACCGGTACAGCTGCCATTGGTATGTTTTGGCTTAGCAGAATTATTCCAGGCATTTATCGCACCCTTATAGAAAGTGGTTTCTCCTTCATGTCTAATACCTTTTTGTTCCATATGGTTTGGGTGGTATTTTTTCTAAGCTTGCTCATGACCGGCGTGAAGCTATTAATCTCAGCACTAAACAAAAAAACTAAAGACCTAGTCCCAGGCGTGCCTCTTTATTTTGTCGGTGCATCACTGGTAATTATTGGATTATTTTATTTAGTATTTGGACAATTTATTTCCGCGTTACTTTCTATAATTGCAGGTGCGCTATGTATATACATAGAAGGCACTAGCGAGATCGCTTAACATTGATTATTCCATATATTACAAATACTTAAATACATAAATAAAGCACCTACAAGCACTTATATCAGCATGACATGAGGTGGCTTTCGCAATATAATTCCATAACCTCCTGCCTTTTCATCCCCATATTTCGCATCCTTTATCGGTAAGAATGCCACTCTGAAGATTTTTTGTGTCCAAATAGAAAGCTGAAAAATTCTCTAAAAATTATTGTTTTAGCTGCTCATGTATAGCTATCCCTAATAAGGATCATATGGAAATGAAATACCATACTTTAGTTCAAAAATTATTAATCTCACTTTTAATTGGCTTAGGTGTAATAGCTAATGCAGTGTTTGCTGAAGACTCTACAAAGAATATGCAAATTGCTAAATCTGAAGATGTGTATTCAGTGCCTGATGATCACGGTAAAACTAAAAAGGGAAAATTTTATTCAGAAAATAGCGAATCCATTCTTGAAGATGGACGTTTATTTTTACAACTTAACATCGCTTCATATCATCCAAGTGAAGACAAAGACGATGATTTTAATGAGTTCAACCCTGGCGCTGGTTTAGAATATCATATGGATGGTTACTATTTTGCTGGTGGTTTTTTTGAAAATAGTATCGACAAATTTAGCACCTATTGGGGCGTAGGACATGAGCGCACGATAGGCACAGACTGGTTTGGTCTTGGAATTTTAGGAGGAATAGTTACTGGTTATGATGGTGGCTTTTCACCACGTATCGCTGCGGTACCTTATATCCTACTAAAAAATGGTCGCACTTCTGCAAAAATCCATTATGTTCCAGCTGTGGGTGACGTAGATTCTGATGCTGTAGGCTTTTCTTTACGATTTGACATGGGCGGTTTGCTCTAATAGCGATCTACTATAAAAGATAACACTCACCACTTCATAACAGTGAGTAAATAGGACGCTTTTAACCTCTTCTTTCTCTAGTTATACTTACTTCTAATAGTTTACGAGGTAAAGATACAATGAGCTTTAGTGATTTTATTCTTACCGCATTGGTAATCATTGGAATATCAGGTGTGGTTTGGGTATTAGATCTCAACCCTTACAGCAAGCAGTTTCAAGTATACAGCCAAAGCTGTGATAAAATGATCCTAGAAGATACTTTTTGTAAAGGCGTTTGGCAGGATAACCCTACAAGAACTTTTGTTGTAAGTGAGTTTTCAGATCAAGTTGTATCTTCAATAGAAAACGTAAACGAGCCGGTTATTTATAATGATTGCACTACCCAAGATCGTAAAAATTGGAGCTGTATAGATGCTTCAACTCAAGAAGAAATCAATGTTAAAGACGGTATGATCATCTATAGTGAAAACAATAATATTCGCCAAATCACTCGGCTAGAATGGCTACAGAATAAGTTTCTTACCGTTATAAGCAAATAAGCAATGAACGATACTATCTTTGATAAAATTATTCGCAAAGAGGTACCAGCCGAAATTGTCTATGAAGATGACTTATGTTTAGCGTTTAATGATGTAAGCCCTCAGGCGCCTATACATATTCTTATTATTCCTAAAAGATCTATCGCAAAAGTTTCAGATGCTGACACAGCAGATCAAAATATTTTAGGACATTTATTATTAAAAGCGGGCGAAATAGCTGAAATTCTTGGTGTCAAAGAAGCATTTAGATTAGTAATAAATAATGGCGAAGATGCTGGCCAAACTGTCTTTCATCTACATATACACTTATTGGCTGGCAGAAGTTTAAATTGGCCCCCAGGTTAGAATTCGGATTCTAATTGTTTACGTGCAATACCCAATTTACTTATTTCTTCTTCATCAAGATTTGGATATTTTAAGTTTAAACTTTCAAGCGTTTGTTTAACAATTTTAGCTACGCTATAACGCATGTAAGGTTTATCATCAGCAGGTATAGCATACCAAGGCGCCCATTTTTTTGATGTAAACTTTAATGCGTCTTCATATGCATGCATATAATCATCCCAATGCCCACGTTCTTTTAAATCAGCCGAGGACCACTTCCATTGTTTTTCTTGAGTATCTATTCTGCTAATAAAACGTTCCTTTTGTTCATTTTTAGATACATTCAACCAGAATTTCAAAATTATAGTTCCGTTTCTAGCTAAATGTTTCTCAAGATCAGTTATAGATTCAAAACGATGCTTCCAAATAGTCTTGTCATCTACCTTTCCAGGCAAATTTTGATAACTTAATATTTTAGGATGCACCCGAACAACTAGAACTTCTTCATAATAACTACGATTAAATATGCCAATACGACCTCTTTCTGGCATATTTTTATTAGTCCTCCATAAAAAATCATGGTCCAGTTCTGTTGATGATGGTTTTTTAAATGAAAATACTTGGCAACCTGCAGGATTAATACCCGACATTACCGCTCGTATTGTTGAGTCTTTCCCTGCTGCATCCATAGCTTGAAAAACCAATAAAATTGAATGTTTATCATATGCGTAAAGTATCTTCTGTAAATCTTGAATACTTTCGTTAACTTTATTTAGCTTTTTTTTATAATCTTTATTCTCATCATAAGATGAAGGTGGTTTTGTAGAGGTAGCACTTAACGAGAAACTACCATCGGTAGGCACTAAAAACTCAGACTGTATTGCTTCAAACATAAATCATCCATATAAATAAATTACAACAGGCATAAAAAAAGCCCCTTAGATAACCAAGGGGCTCAGTTTCATATTGCTATAAAATTAAAGCTTAATGCCTAATTTTGACAATGTTTGCATAGTTAAACCACCTCGTGGCAGTCCGTTAGCTCTTTGAAATGCATCTACCGCAACCATGGTTTGGCGACCAATGACTCCATCTATTGCACCAGGGTTATGCCCTGCTTTTGATAATGCACGTTGAATATCAGTTATCGTAGTGCCTGTCATATTAGTTTCACATAACACAGGTCTCCATTGCATAGACTCTTCAGTAACTTTAACTTTCTTAGAAACTAGCTGAGTTTTAGCAGGAATTTCAATTTTCTTTTCAGTAGCCGGAGAAACTAACTTACGCTTCTTTACTACTTTATATTCAGCCGGCACTTCTACCACTTTAGTGGCTGCAGGAGTTTTTACTTTCTTTTGCTTAACAGTTTTATATACCGCTGGAACTTCTTTAAGGCATAAAGTTGAGCCAGTAGCTTTACCATTACCGCCAGCACTACTTCCTTTTAGTGCCCACATTACTTTTTCATCAGCTGTTTTTACACGTTTCGTTACGGTTTCGAACGTTGCAGGTATCTCTGTTTTCTTTTCTTGAGAAGCTGTAACTAATTTACGAACTTTCTCTACTTTATATTCTGCAGGTATCTCCACTTTTTTAGTTGAAGATGGACTTTTCAAAACACGCTTACTTACTGTGTTATAAACTGCTGGAATTTCTACCAAACACATGATTTCTCCTGTGCTTCCATCCAATCTCTCAACTGGACCACGGCCTTTTTTCCATTCTGTAGTCGCAGGAGTAACTAAAACTTTTTCAGTAACTGTTTCATACATCGCAGGAACTTCAATTAATTTAGCAGAAGCTTCTTTTACTAGAACCTTCTCTTCTTTCCACTCGTACTTAGCAGGAATAATATCAATTTTTGCAGAAGCTTCAGACTTCAATACTTTCTGTGTTTCCGTTTTATACTGAGCAGGAATATTATATTCAGCATAACAACCACTTACTTTTGCATCAGCTAGATTCAATCCATTCGCTGCGGCACCTGCAATAATTGAAGCGTTTGCACGACTAGCATTTTTAGTTGAACCGCGTGTCCAAATCTTTTCAGCAGGTGTCACCAATACTTTTTCACTTACAGTTTCATAAGTAGCAGGTACAGGTATCAATTTTTTTGAAGCTTCCTTAATTAAAACTTTTTCTTCAGCCCATTCATATTTAGCTGGGATAATTTCAATTTTAGAAGATGCATCTTTAACGGTTACAGTTTGTGACTCCGTTTTATACGCAGCAGGAATAATTACCTTTGCATAACATTCACCGGCTTTTGCATTAGGTAGCGCTGATGAAGCGTTACTCGAAACTCTTTGGACAGCAGAAGCTGTTGCACTACCGGCTTCTTTCATCATTTCACCAGCTTTATCTGCCATTTTGCCAGCTGTCTCGCCTGCTTCTTTCATTGCTTCATTTTCAGCAAAAACTGTATATGAACCCGCCAGTATTGCGATGGATGCAACTGTTGTGAAAATTCTCTTAATTTTCATCTACTTCTCCAATAAAGTTAAATAAATTTATTATGACTGTGTGGCCTATCTATTACATAGAACGGGCTGTATTACACTTATTTGCAGGCATTATACGGCAACACCTTGCTAACCAAAAGTATTACTGACAATTCAAGCTTAAAAATTTATTCGTGACCAAATAGTTACGAACTGCAATATTTCTCTCTAACCGCGAGTGCTTCCGGCATCCACTCATTCAATAATTTAATGCGTGTCTCATGACTTGGATGTGTAGACATAAATTCTGAAGGTTGACCTTCGCTATGTTCTGCCATTCTTTCCCAAATCTTAGGCGCTTCACGCGGATCAAAACACGCTCGTGCCAAATATATCAACCCCATATAATCCGCTTCAGACTCATGTTTTCTTGAGAATGGCAGTAAAATACCATACTGAGCACCAGTACCCAGCGCACCCATAACCATTCTCTGTGTGCCAGCATCCATTGATCCTAATGCCATACCAGCAGCCATACTTCCGTATTGGACCAGTTTTTGGTGAGCCATTCGTTCTGCGCCATGTCTCGCGATAGCATGTGCAATCTCATGCCCCATAACAGCACTGAGTCCGTCTACATTTTTAACAATAGGAAGAATTCCTGTATAAACCGCAACCTTACCGCCTGGCAAAGCAAAAGCGTTTGCTTGATCAGAGTCGATGACATTGAATTCCCATTCAAATCCGGGATCATCATCAATAACTTTTGCAAGTCTATGACCAATTTCCCTTACTAGCTCTACCGACTGGCCTGATCGCAATACATTCGCTTCAGATAACAACTGTTGATAGCTTTGTAGTCCTAGTGCCATCTCTTGTTCATGGGAAATATCAATTAATTGAGAGCGACCGGTCATAGATACTTCTTCTTGATTGCTGAAGTAGTAATACGCCAAGTACAACCCAAATAATACGATTGGCAACAAACGCATTGCTCCACCGCGCCGATTACCACCACGACCAAATTTATATGCGCTTCTTTTCATTAAATACAATTTTCAGCTTAAATCGAACACACTATCGAATGAGTGCTTTAGCACCGATTCTTAATACGTCATCGACAATTGAACCGTCCCCGCCCACATCTAAAAATCCACTCACCAAATCCATCATGCCATTATTAGAGGGTGCTGTTTGGCGAGCACCCAATAAACCATCAGAAGATGCACGCTTATTCATGGCACCCATTACGACCGTTGCTATTACGGGCAATAATTTCTTAATCAAAGAGGAATCTATACCTGTTTTAGCCGATGCATGTCCTGCAAGGCTACGACTAGCATCTTTATTACCCAAAATATGGCCTAATATTCCATTACCATCTAAAAGTGTGTTTTGATTACTTAAGGTCTCAGGTTGATCATAATAACGATCATGCTTGCCAGAATTTAAAGCTCCTAACAATCCTTCAAGACCACTTTGTGTGTTGGTACCATTCTTAATACCGCCAGCCAATACCGGTAAAACCTGACCTAGTAGCTGCTGCATTTGATTTGGCTGTAATCCGGACATAGAGGTTAACGAATCGAGTGCGCCACCTTTTTGGGATTGCAAAATCATATCTAAAATATTCATTTCATCACCTATTACAAATTTATTAATACTTCAATTAATTCATTTAACATACTTATTATATTTCACTATGACCCTAATAACGCTAAGAATTTTCATAAATTTGCATTGTGTGTTTTGCAATCATAAGCGCTTCATTAGTGGGTAGAACAGATATTTCCACAGAACTTCCCTGGTTACTAATTGTAGCGAGATTGTTTTTATTTGCTTTCTGATCTAATGACAAATTCAGCCATTTAGCTAATCGACATGTTTTTTCACGAATAATGGGGGAATTTTCTCCAATTCCAGCAGTGAAAACAAGTTGGTCTATACCGCCCAACTCAGCTACTAAAGCACCTAAGTGCCGGTTAACTTGATAGCAAAACGCATCAACCGCTAGTTCTGATGATGGTTGATTTGAGTCTAGTAGACGACGCATATTGTTAGTTTCATCGGATAGCCCAACCAAACCAGACTTCTTATAGAGTAGTGCAGAAATATCGTTTGCACTCATCGAATAGTGACTCATTAAGTGTAAAACGACACCCGGATCTAAATCTCCGCAACGTGTACCCATTATTAAGCCATCTAATGGTGTAAAGCTCATTGTCGTCGCAATTGATTTCTTATCGGTGACTGCACACATGCTTGCACCATTACCTAGATGAGCAATGACTATTTTTTTATTTTTTATATCTTTCTGACTGTCTAAACTATTTATAATATATTCGTACGACAAGCCATGAAACCCATAACGTCTTACACCTTCATTGTAATATTTTTCAGGTAAAGCGAAACGTTTTGCTATAGCTGGCATAGTCTGATGAAAAGCAGTATCAAAACATGCAACCTGCAATAGATTTGGATACAGTGCTTTTATAGTTTCAATGGGTGCCAAATTATGTTGCTGGTGCAACGGCGCAAGCGGCTGATAACTTAATAATTCCTCATGCACTATTTCGGAAACTTTTACAGGCTTTGCATATTTTGGGCCGCCATGAACTACTCGGTGACCAATTGCTACCAAGTTAATATCGACTTGTTGAGATAACCAACCAAGAAAAAACTCAATAGCGACTTGATGATTTGGTGATTGAACCGTCATTTCGGCAAGATTTTTTTCGATTAACAATTTGTTATTATCATCATAGATGCTTATCTTCGCATCATCGTGAAAAAGTCTAACTGCACGCGCATTGATTACGCGAGTTAATACTTTATTTGTGGAGTTGAAAACCGAAAGTTTTACACTAGATGAACCAGCATTAATTACTAAGAAATTCTCCATTACTTACTCTGATTAAATTTTAAAATTTAGTTGCACAATTAATTATTAGCAATCATCACTGCTAGTGCACACGCAGCTAAACGACTTACCGCATCATCTGCTCTACTGGGAAGCACCACTGGAACTTTTGCGCCCAAAACTATACCAGCACCTTCTGCCTTAGCTAAATATTCCAACTGTTTAGCCAACATATTGCCTGCTTCGATATCTGGAACAACTAACACTTCAGCCTTACCTGCAACATCTGACACAATGCCTTTAATTTTTACTGACTCTTCTGATACCGCATTATCAAATGCGAGCGGACCGTCCAATAACCCACCTTTTATTTGCCCACGATCAGCCATCTTACATAAGGCTGCAGCATGCAATGTTGATTCGATCTTAGATGTGACAGTTTCTACCGCAGAAAGTATTGCTACACGTGGTGTTTCTATCCCTAACAAATGTGCGAGATCAATAACATTACGAATAATGTCTGCTTTAGTTTCAAGATCTGGGCCAATATTTATTGCTGCGTCAGTAATAAACAGTGGTCTAGGATAGGTCGGCACATCAAATGCAAATACATGACTCATTCTCCGGCCAGTTCGTAAACCTCCTTCTCTGCTTACTACAGCACTCATAAGTTCGTCCGTGTGGATTTTACCTTTCATGATTGCTGAAGCTTTACCATCTCTTGCCAACTCTACGGCAACTTTGGCCGAATCGTGACTATGTTGTGTTGAAATAATTTCAATGCCTTCAATGTTTATGTCGCCCTTAGAAGCAACCTCTTTGATTCGCTGCATAGGACCAATGAGTATTGGTTCAATTAACCCATCTTTTGCAGCTTCAATAGCACCTAAAAGTGAAGACTCACCAACCGGATGAACTACAGCAGTCCGCAGTGCAGGCATGCTGGAGACCGCTTGCAATAAACGCTCTAAATGTGGTCGTGGTACAGTTTGCATAATAATCAGCCTAAGAAATAATGGTTATATAGTTTAACTATAAGGTAGTTGAAATACGCTAGAAGATTACATTTATTTAGCAACTAAGGTAAGCTTGAATTTAAATATTTCGAACTCACAATTTACTTCAGGAGAGTACACGCAATGACTGTCGCAAAAATTACGGAAATTAGTTCCTCATCAACAAAAAGTTACGAAGACGCAATCGAAACAGGAATCGAAAGAGCTAACAAAACGTTAAATGGAATTAAAAGCGCTTGGGTTAAAGATCATCAAGTATCGGTTAAAAGTGGAAAAGTTACAGAACACCGAGTAGTACTTAAGATTACCTTTGTTCTTGACTAATGTTCACTATTTTCGAGTAAACATGGAGGTTTACTCACTACCTACATGCAATATTTGCCAAGGTATAATCAAGGCGTCATTATGAAAAGTGTTATTGTTGGAATTCTTGGCTTGCTCTCTATTCTCTATATCTTGAATCCTACTGCTGGATTTTTTGAACTCATTCCAGATAATTTACCTTTAATAGGAAATCTTGACGAATTAGCTGCAAGCACTCTATTGCTTAGCTGCCTAAGTTACTTTGGCATTGATTTGTTCAATCTTTTTAAAAAAGACAAGCCTGTCATCGAAAGTGAAGAAATTACCAAACAGTAATTCTACATAGGTTCTACTTTATTCATTACGTTGAATTTCGGCTAAGCGGCTATCTATCCATTGTTTTAAGCTCTGAATACGTTGTTCGCTAGTCCCTTTAATATCGGTATCGTTCAAATTTTCACGAATATACGATATCAATTCTTCAAACTTCACAGAACGTTCTCGATAATACTCTGCATTAGTTTTGCATTTATGTAGATCCTGCTTGAGTGAAGAAAATGTTACTTCACCATGCTGTTTTGCTGCACCACTTTCAAACGACTGCTCTTTTATCTTTTCAACCAATGAAAGCATATCAGCTTGTTCCACTTCAGCTTGAGGATAACAATCAAGTAGATCATCAATATGTATTTTCCCGCGTGTTGTTGCTAGCTGATTATTGTTTATTTTTTCTTGTATATCTTTTACTTGAACATTAGCAAACAAAGCAGCTTTCGAGATAGAAATAAAACGCGCCATTTATAATTTAATCTATTATTAGATACATATGTGGGTGTGCAATATAAAAGTTATCTAACTGACTCATATCCATTCTCTACTCCATTCTTACTAAATACTAATTGCCAAAGTTGCAAATTTCTTGCACGAAATGCACCCGCGCTGCATAGCAAATAATACTTCCACATTCTATAAAATTGATCTCCATATATATGGTTAATCTGTTTCCAACCAGTATCAAAATTTTCAAACCAGGCCATCAATGTTTTATCGTAGTCTACTCCAAAGCTATGCAAATCCTCAACGATAAACTTACGATCAAATGCAATACTAATATCCTTCATAGAAGGAAGCACACCATTAGGAAATATATATTTGTTAAACCATGGATCAGGGTTATGTCGCGTATAGTTTGAACCGATAGTATGTAATAAAAATAGCCCTTCTTCTTTCAAACAACGTGATACCACATCCATGTATGAGTTATGATTTTTAGCACCCACATGCTCAAACATCCCAAGCGACACTATATGGTCAAATTTTTCATTTAACTGCCGATAATCTTGTAGTCGTACTTCGACAGAAAGACCTAAGCAATCATTTTTCGCATATTCAGCTTGTTGCTTTGATACCGTAATTCCAACAACTTGTGCGCCATAGCGCTCTGCAGCATATTTAATAAAGCTTCCCCATCCACAACCAATGTCTAAGATACGTTGACCTTCTTTTAAACCTATCTTTCTACACACCAAATCCAGCTTATCTTCTTGCGCCTGATTTAATGAAGTAGCGTTTTTCCAATAACCACAGGTATACGTTAACCGTTTATCAAGCATGCATTCAAATAATTCTTGCCCAATATCGTAATGAAATTTACCTGATAGAAATGAACGACGCATATTTTGCAAATTAAAAAGCTTTGCTTGTAATGCACCTAAGATATAAGTTTTAGATTTTATATTTTGCACCAGATCAGTGCTTAGTAACTTATGAAACATTTGATCAAGAGCAACAACATCCCACCATTCTTCCATATAAGACTCACCCAAACCCAACCTGCCATCAGACATCACACGTTGATAAAATCGATCATCATGAACCTTAATATCCCAAGCCCTAGAGCCGTTTAAGGTTACATCTGCTTTTGATAACAATTGACTTATTTGTTGATCAAACTTAGTCACGACATATATCCACTTATAATTTGTTGTTTTAAAGTTATTTAATTAGTTGGAATATCAGCATACAATCAATTCACAATAATAATAAAACTCATAACAATAAAAGATAAGCCCATGTTGCTATCTATCAATCTGCTTTTTGCTTTACTAGTGCTATTGGTTGGTGCGTTAATGTTTTTAGTCAAACACTAAGCCCACTACGGAAGCATAGAATGTTAGGGGATTAGCACCATCTAATATTAGCCACTATGTGCAGATATTGCACAGAGCAAGTGCAGGTGCAATTAAAGACAGCTTCAGGAGAGCTGCTTGAAAAATATTTTAGATATTAATATTTAGATATTTGGGTCTAGTGACAATGAAACTTAATGCAGTCATTTTGCGCACGATCTATTGGCCTTCCTAAACTCAGAATACCTTTGCCATATAAGTAGGCTTTTTGACCTTGAATACGTATTTTGCCTAGATCTTCTGTTTCAATAAATGTGCCATTAAGACTCTCATCTTGTAACACAAATTCGCCATTATCATATGCAATGATGGCATGATTCTTAGAAACAAAGCTATTTACGATTCGTAACTCACTTTGATATGAACGCCCCAAGCTAAACTGCTTTAAACTCGTATCAAAGTAATAGCGCTGCCCACCAAATTCGATCGTTAAGTCTTTGGTATCACGAATAGGCTGGTTTTCTTGCCAGATAAGTTTGAGATTTGTTTGGCGACGATCCGTTTGGCGTCTACGATCTTTGCGTACGATATTAAAATCGCTATCAAGCAGTGGAAATTGTATCGACGTAGATTCCAATCGACGGTCATTCTCACGTTGGACGTATACTTTTGATTCTGCTTTTGCGCTTATCATTGATGAATTACATATATTCAATTTCAATCGCATTAGTATAAGGAGGGAAATAATCCTAAAAAGTGAATTAGATCAACCTGTGACTTAATAATATGCTTAATCTTTGAGTTATTATAGCAAGATATAAGCTATGTATTCCTCATTAAAATCATGGCTTTAGGATGTTTAGTTCTACTGTTTTAAAGCTTGTGGAGTTCGGTATTTATGCGTAAATCCAAAGCCTATTCCTTCATTTGAAAGATGTACGACAACCGCCCACACACGTATCAATTTAATAGCACTTGCTTCCGCAACAGAGAATACCAACTGCACTCTTCTTCCAACATACGCATGATCAGGCACCGTATCTAAATATGCACCACGAGTACTAAGATTAATTGGACGGCAGCGGGTCAAATTTAATTGCGGACAGTATAAACGTAGATTTGATGGTGAGTTTTTACGACTTGTTCCTCGTCGTTCTTCTTCAGAAGCAGCACTTTGGTTCATCGATCCCTCTTTGATTCAATCATGATTATAGTTATAAGGTGACAAGCTGAATTCTCTTGCAAGCATAATAATACCTTGTTTTACAAGGTGTTACATATACTGATATAAATAGTCTAACGTAACTGGACCTAGGTTTACACACTAAAAATTATGATTTAACAAAAATCTAGTCGTTCATTAATTTTGTCGTTTATAACCGCTATAGAGCTTTAAACAAACACTTACTGCCTACAGATTAAGCAATTATAATTGTGTTTTTCAACCACTATCCAGTGAAACCAAGGCTTTAAGTAGAATAAGCTTGGTAAATGTAACGTTTTTACATACAATGACCGGCGTTCTGTCACAGCACTGGATGAGTTATTATCTGTTGTATCTACCTGGGAAGTTGGGTGGTACGTGACAAACAATAAATTAATCAATCGTACGATTATCAATTAAATAACTTCGGAGTTAATAATATGCTAACTAAGAAACTTCTAATCCCTGCTGCATTTGCTATGGCGGCTACTTTCACAACTGGTTGTCAACAGACAACTATGGCAGACACTGCTATGGAAGGTGATGTAGACCCAATGGCTGAGCTTCGCTCAGTAGCTGAAGAAGCTTTACGCACAGCTAACACTGCTGCTCATGATGCTGCTACTGCTAAAGATATGGCACTAGCTGCACAAGAAGCTGCAAACGCTGCTCAAGCTTGTTGCGATGCGAATTCACGTCGCATGGGCCGTATGTTTGACGGTTCTATGGGCTCTAAGTAAGAGCTACATACTTATTAGCCTCTTTTGAGGGTAATAATAAAAGGGCCCTTTATGGGCCCTTTTTTTGTGAACGATAACTTCTTATTTCTTAATCCAGAGATCATTCAATCTTTGTCCCAACTGAAGTTGGCAAACCAGTTTTATTCTTAGCTAATTGATTTGCGAGTTTCCAATTAACTTTATAATCTTTTTTAGATTTCGTCGCTCCGATAATAGCCTGTACAAACTGAGTTAAATTCCTAGAGTTCGATCCCGACTCATCCCCTTCACTAGGATGCATTTCTGCGTAAAGTTTACCGTCACTCCACGCAACTTTATAAGGTTGATTAATAATCGTCACCGGCGTGCTCACGGATACTCTTGCATAAAGATCTTTAATATCATCTGGGTGTAAACGAACACAGCCATGGGTTACGCGCATTCCAATGCCGCGTGGATTATTGGTCCCATGAATGAGATAACCTGGCAAACCTAATCGAATGGCATATTCGCCCAGTGGATTATCCGGGCCCGGTGGTACCGTTGCAGGCAGTGGATCATTTTTTTCTTCGTGTTCTTTTCTTATCGACTCGGGCGGTGTCCAAGTGGGGTTCTTCCTCATGCCTATAATCGTAGTGCTAGTGTTAGGCGTATCCCAACCTTGTTTACCAATACTTATTGGGTACGTGTACACATAGCCTGGAGATTGTTTAGGGAAGTAATACACGCGCATTTCAGCAAGATTCAAAATCAAACCTTCACGCTTACTATTTGGCAAAATATATCGTGTCGGTATAACGACTTGAGTGCCCTCTCCTGGTAGCCATGGATCAACAGTTGGGTTGGCCAATACCAGCTCTTGAAAACCTAACCCATAGCGTCTAGCTAGCTCGATAAAGGTGTCAGACTCTTTTGTTGTGATCATGGTCATTTGGCCTACTATTGAATCGCCATTTTTAGGCAACTGATAGCGTTCTGCATATAGCTGCATTGAGCTAAACAGAAGGAATAAACCAAATAAATAATAGATATATTTCATAGAATTTTTTGCAAAATCAAATTAATTGCGCTTATGATTTAAACTATAGTTAGCTATTGGATCGAAGTAAAACAAAACCGTTCAAATGCGTGGAAACCCTTATGACTAAAAGACCTAAAAACTCGCTGAATAACGCATTAATAATGCCAAAATCAAAAAATGTCTCAATTGGCATTTGTGTATTACTGTTAACTTTGCTCTCAGCCTGCTCCTCTACACCGCCCTCTAAAACACTACCTCAGTCCAAAGTGGCCGTCTCAAGTATTGACCACAAAAATTATCGAAAACATTTGAATGGTGATGTGGCTGCAGCTAAAAGCAAATTACAAAAAGCACAAGCCTTTGCAGTTGAAAAACAACACATAGAAGCAGAACAACTTGCACAGCAAATACTAGTAGATGTTGAGTTAATTCAAATAACAACTCAGCGTTTAAATGTAGATCAAGAAGTTAAACAAATAGAAAATAGTATTGCTAATTTAAACGAAGAATTAAAATGGCGCGAACCGATACAACTCAGCCCGCTCAATCAATAAGAAAAAACCAGAAGAAATAACTAAATAAATTATGTTTAAAAAATATTTTGCAATTTTCCTTGTCACCTTAATGTGCAGCTGTGCTAGCACACCAAAATCTTATACGCCTTTAGAGAATGCAAGAACAGCACTAGAAAATACAAAAAACCAGCCCAATATAAGTGAAGTAGCTTCTGTCACATTATTTGAAGCGGATGAGCAAATTAAAAAAGCGGAGTCTGCATTGAATAAAAATGATACTACGAGTGCCGACCATCATATTTATCTCGCCACGCGTAAGCAGAAGATCGCACAAGAACTATTAACCAAACATCAGCAAGAGCAAAAACTCGCAAATCTAAAACAACAACAGTTAGAAATGATTGCAAATGCACGACGCAATGAAGCAACGCGTGCCTCTTCTGAAACTCGCAAAGCCCAGCAACGAATACAACAGCTCGAACAAGCATTAGGTCAATACAAAGCTGAAGAAACCAGCCGTGGCACCATACTAGTCATCAACGACTTATTGTTTAATTCCGGTGGTGCGAATCTAAAACCTCCGTCACAAAGAAGGCTCGACCCCCTAGTGCAATATTTACAAGGCAATTCACAACGAGAAATCATCATTGAAGGTCATACAGACAGCATAGGCAACCCTGAAGTTAATAAACGCTTATCTTTACAAAGAGCGGATACCGTAAAAGAATACTTAGTAACAAGAGGCATAGACTCTACCCGAATTGAAACACGTGGATTCGGAGAAGAAGTACCGGTAGCAACCAACACCACCAATGCAGGTAGAAGCTTAAATCGACGCGTTGAAGTTGTGATTAAAACTCCAGGTCAATAATGTTAACAAATAATGATCTAAATGATTTCATCAAATTTTAACTTAACTTTTACAAACATTAAGAATCTATTTGAGGCGA
>JBGCDX010000125.1:0-18855 GCA_045105815.1 Gammaproteobacteria bacterium | reverse complement strand
TGTATTAGTGATCCCAGCTGCGATCGCCGCCAGTTGTGCATTTATGTTGCCCATTGCCACTCCACCAAATGCGATTGTCTTTGGCTCTGGTCATATTTCTATGAATGAGATGAGAAAATCAGGATTTTGGTTAAATTTAATATGCTTATTGATCATCACCACAATTGCATATTTATTTAGCACTTATATGATCGACCTAATCAAAACCTAGTTTCACTCCACACCATATTTTTCAGATTGTTTATATTTTTCTTCCACACCAATTAATGCATTAAATTCTTCAAAATTTAATAAATTCTGCTCCATACCTAATGTTGTGCCATCTTTATTAAGTTTTGCATAGAAATCTTGCATGGCTTTACCTGCAGCATATAGGCCAGTTAATGGATATAGTATTAGTTGAAAACCCATCTCGGCTAATTCATCTTTTGGAAGCACCGGTGTTTTACCACCTTCAATCATATTGGCAACGTTTGGATGTGGTGATTCTTTACCAATCTTCTTTAATTGCTCTAATGAACCAGGAGCCTCCACGAAACTAGCATTCGCACCTAACTCTCGTGCTGCTGTAACCCGCGCAATGGCCTCGTCTAATCCTAAAACCGCTTCAGCATCTGTTCTTGCTACGATAAAAAAATCCGCATCACCTCTTGCATCTACCGCTGCTTGAATTTTGTATAAATAATCTTGCCTATCAATCACTTTTTTATTACGCATATGACCACATTTTTTAGGCCAAACCTGGTCTTCTAAAAAGCATCCTTTAGCACCGGCATCTATCAATTGCGTTACCGTTCGATGTACATTTAATGGATTACCATATCCTGTATCTGCATCAACAATGATGGGCATCGATACACTGTTGCAAATCGCACGAGCACGGTCTACAACTTCAGTTTGAGTAAGTAAACCAAAATCTGGCTCACCTATAGTGGCTGCAGCCAAGGAGTATCCAGATATAAAACCCATAGGAAATCCCGCTTGCTCAGCAATCTTTGCTGACAAGGTGTCATATACACCAGGAAAGGCTAATGTGCCAACTTGATTTAAGATGTTTTGAATACTATTGTTTACCATAACAAGGCTCCATTATTGTTATACAAATAGGCGGAACTATATTAATCACCATCATTCTAATATATAACTGAATCTATACTGACCTACAGTTCTTATAACAGAGATTATACCGACACTTTTATTATGAAACGTATTCTATATATAGCATCTATTAGCTTTCTATTATTAACCAGTAATTTTACCTATGCATCAGACTGGACTGAAGTGCGCACTCTTGAAGGAAAATTCACCACGCTGTCGCAACATTTTGAAAAGGATAAATGGACGTTAGTCATGTTGTGGACAACTAATTGCGGAATCTGTCAACGCGAATATCCAATAATGTCTGAATTTCATGATAAACATAAGGACACCACTGCAAAAGTGATTGGTGTTTCTTTAGATGGTTACTCCAATCTTGATACCATTACCGAGCACATTAACGATATGCCAATGACATTTGATAACTTAATTGGTGAAATAGCCGTCGTCGCTTTTAATTATGAATCTGCTACTGAAGAATCATTACGTGGAACACCCACATTTTTGATGTTTAATCCTGAAGGTCAATTAGTAGGACATAACCCTGGCCCCGTTAAACCTGAAGCATTAGAGAAATTTATTTCTAAAAAATAACTATGAAATAATTGCGAAATAACAAAAAAAGTTAGTTTTTGTCTAACGCATATTTCGCCAACACCTCAAGTTCTACATATTCTAAAACTGAACTATGTGTAGCTTGTAGATATATATTTGGAGCTTTATTAGCCTCCAAAGCCTCAATCCAACGTGTCACACACAAACACCACTTATCTCCAGGCTTTAAACCTGGGAAATCCGCGTCTGGATAAGGTGTACTTAAATCATTACCTTTTGATTTTGAGTATTCTAAAAATTCTTTAGTAACATTTGCACAAACAGTATGCATACCTATGTCGTTCTCATCTGTATCGCAACGTCCGTTACGAAAGTAACCAGTTAATAATTCATCGCAACAACTTCTTAAATCTCCACCTAAAACATTTTTTTGCATAGTTTATTCCAAGACTCATCAACTAATTAAAATCGAGCAAAAAATAATTTTTTGCGTTGCGCAATTGCAATACCGCACAAAATCATTATTAATGCCACAATAGCATTAAGCCCAATCGATTCATTTAAAAACAATATACCAACCATTACCGCCCACACGGGTATCAAATAATTAATTTGTGATAAAAATGACGGCCCTACTCTTGCAATGACTGCAAAATAAATAATAGTGGCCAAAGCAGTTGGGAAGACTCCCAATATTACAAGTGACAGAAATTCGACACTTTGAAAGGCAAATTGCCAGTTCTGATCAATCAAAAACATAGCTGGCAACATAATGATACTAGCAAATATCATTACTACAGCAGATAAAGCAACAAAGCTTTCATTTGGTAACCGTTTAGCAATAATAGTGTTAATTGCATAGCTCACCGCACCTGCCAATATTGCTAGCATCGCAATTAACCGATCTCCATCTGCTTCAAAGTTTGCCAAAGCCGAGCGGCCAAATAGCACCAAAATTCCTGCAAACCCCAGCATAAATCCTAGGACACGATTGGTCGTCAACTGTTCACCAGATACAAAGAAATGAGCGAGCACAATAGTTGTTAACGGCATAATAGCCATCAAGATACCTGCAATGCTGCTATCGACAGTTTGTTGCCCCCAGCTAATTAAGTAAAAAGGCAAGCTACAACCAAAAAAACCTAAAGCTGCTAACAAAAACCAATGATTTTTAAAAAATGAAAAAGAATCTCTTCGATATAGTGCTAGCAACACGAGAACTATAGCAGCAATTATAATTCGGCCACCAGCCACAACAGTTGGTGGATATTCTTGTACCGATATTTTAGTTAGCATGAAAGCGCTACCAAATAAGATAACAAGAGCAATCATACCCAGCCAATCTGCTGGTTTTGCGTTATACATTAATGGTTAAGCTTTCTTAGTATCTGACTAACACATCGTAACTTAGTTTTGTCTTGCCTTCAGCTGGAACTTTAACTTTCCATTCAGCGGTTCCAGCAGCAACCTTCTCATGCTCATGACTTTCATTTTGCATTTTCCAATCGCCAGGAATCGGCTCTTGAACGACGACTTCCACTTCTTCGTTTTTTGCATTTTTTACTACAATCTCAAAACTAGCCGTATAGGCTTGACTATATTTACCTATAGCGGTGGCTTTTTTGAAATTTGTTTGTTTTTTATCTGCCGTTACGTCAAAAGCATCACCCAATTTTAATCTAATCTCTTCATTTTTAGGGGTGTGATCTATACGGTCTTCTCCAATAAATTGAGCGTTTCCCGACTTATCGTTTTTATACACTCGCACCACACCCTTTGGCAATGGCATTCCTAAGTTTGATGCTTCTTTATTATCAAACTCAACAAACACAGCTACTTTAAGTTTTTGGCCTATCGTTCCATATGAACCACGATAATAATAATTTTGACCCTTCAGTAAAAATTCTTTTTTAACCGGTATCTTCGTTGCACTTAATAGCGAAACTTGTTTAGTTTGATTATTTGAAATAGTTGTGGGACGTTGCAAGGTATAAAGATGGTATTCAAATAATCCTTCTTCAACCATTGTCGGCGCTGCTGCACCAACACTTGATTTGGACATTAACATGTCTCTTCTACGTGGTTGCATTTCTTGGCGAACTTGATTCACGTCTCCAGCTACTAATTGGAGTTTTGCATTTTTATAGGTAGCACCACTTTGGTTGGTTAACGTTACCCAACCAGTTAAATCTACAAAATTATCAGACTCGTCCAGCTCGGCGACATAATCTGCTTTCCAGCTTAAACCTCCTGTCAAATAACTAAGCTGCAGTTCTTGTTGTTTACTCGTACCGCTTTCTAATGAAAGGACTAAAGTTGGGCGATCACGCAAGTTTGCAGGAACTTCATCATAAATAATGCGCCCTGGGTAGCCAGTTTCGATGCGATTGCCTATTTTTAGAACCACACCATTGTTGACACTGAGTACTTCAGCTTCTTCGGTCCTTTCTTCACCCGTTGTTGGATGCACTCTAACGACTCTAACTTTCTTTCCTACATATTTTTCCAAAAGCTTTTGAGGAGTTAATAAATCAAAATCAAAGTTTTGCTCAATTAAACTAAACCCTTCCGGATAATTGATACTTCTCAATAATGCTGTTTCTGGTCGCATTTTTGCACTCACTTCACGAAAGGCAAGTTGGTTTAAACCTTTATCAAGTGTCACATGCCTCAGATCTTTTACTAACGCTAGCTGATCATTATATATAGTCACTGCAACTTCTTGCTGATCTTCAAGTGTGCTACGTATCTCATCTTCTGCTATAGCAATCTTAGCAATACAGAAAATCATTAATGTCGAAATTAAAAATGATACATTTTTCATGTTATACCCTTTGTTTAACTAGTATCGAATCAATACTTCGTAAGTTAATGTTGTTTGCCCTTCTGCAGGCACTTTAACCTTCCACTCTGCTGTGCCAGAGGTCACTTTCTCATGCTGATGACTTTCATGTTTCATCTTCCAATCACCCGGAATAGGTTCTTGAACCACTACTTCAACTTCTTCATTTTTAGCATTTTTAAGGTCAATCTGAAAACTCGCTTTATAAGCATAGTTATATTTGCCGATCGCATGTGCTTTTTTAAAGTTTACTTGTTTCTTGTCTGCTGTGACATCAAATGCCTCACCTAGTTTTAAACGAATTTCTTCATTTTTAGGCGTATGGTCAATATTATCTTCACCAACAAATTGTGCATTTCCTGATTGATCATTCTTATAGACTCGAACAACACCTTTAGGTAAAGGCATCCCCAGATTTGATTCTTTATCATTATTGAATTCAACAAATACGCCTACTTTTAGTTTTTGACCAATAGAGCCATAGGAGCTTTGATAATAGTAATTCTGTCCTTTTAGTAAAAACTCTTTCTTGACTGGTATTCTTGTAGCACTTAATAATGAGACTTGCTTAGTTTGGTTTTCTGCAATGGTAGTTGGACGTTGCAATGTATATAGGTGATATTCAAATAACGCTTCTTCAACCATATCAGAATCCTCAACCATTGACTCTTCTGCTAACATTTCAAACTTTCTTTTAACATCTCTATACTCATTCTCAACACGATTAACATCACCTGCCACAAGTTGAAGCTTTGCGTTCTTGTAGGTAGCTCCACTTTGGTTGGTTAAAGTAACCCAGCCGGTTAAATCCACAAATTGATCTGATTCATCAAGTTCAGCTACATAATCTGCTTTCCATGATAGCCCACCTGTTAAATAGCTAAGCTGTAATTGTTGAGATTTAGAAGTAGCACTATTTAGTTGCATTACAAGTGTAGGACGATCACGAAGATTTCCAGGCACTTCATCAAATACAATTCGACCGGGAACACCCGTTTCAATTCGGTCCCCTATTTGCAGTACAACCCCATTATTTACACTCAAAACTACTGCATCTAATAAACTTTCTTTACCTGTTATTGGATGAGTTTTTACAACCCTGACTTTTTTGCCGACATATTTCTCTAATAACTTTTGTGGAGTTAGCAGATCAAAGTCAAAATTTTGCTCTATTAAACGAAAACCACCAGAATAATTAAGACTTCGTAATAAAGCCGTCTCAGGCCGTATTTGTGCACTCACTTCACGAAAAGCAAGCTTATTAAAACCACTATCCAAGCGAATTGTACGAAGGTCTTTTACTAATGCTAGTTGGTCGTTATAGATAGTTACAGCAACCTCAGATTGATCTTGTATAGTACTCTTAACCTCTTTCTCTAAAGAAGTGGCACTTGCCTGTCCGACACACAAGGATATGAGCATACTAATGGTAGCAACGGGTAAAAATTTGAATCGTTTATTGAATATTTTCACGTGTAATCCTTTATTATTCTGCTAGATTTATATACTTAAACGAACAAAAAGTACTTTTGGGTTAAACTAGATATTATATTTAGATAATATGCATACATTCTCTAGCCTAGCTGCTACATCCATCCTTAATATGATTAACCCATAATTTATTCACATGAACCAGATTTTAATCATAGCCGGCATAATAGGAATCTTATTATTCCTACGCTGGGTGCGAAAACAGCCGAAAAACAAACAAATACAAGGCATTTTGATACTTGCTGCTGTTGTATTGGTCATTCTTGCACTTACTGGAAGACTCCACCCATTAATTGCACTCATTGGTGCTGCCATAGCGTCATTGCAAAAGTTTTCCGGTTTATTGCGTTTCTTACCAATGTTCAAAAATGTATTTGCCAACAAACCTGCACAAGATACCGATACTGGTGCAAATGATAATGTTAACCCCACAAACCTCAACGCTAAAATGACAAAAGAAGAAGCGCAAAAGGTTTTAGGAATTAAAGATAATGCTACAGCAGATGAAATCATTGAAGCACATCGTAAATTAATTCAAAAAATGCATCCAGATCGAGGCGGCAATGATTATTTAGCCGCAAAAATTAACCAAGCAAAAGAATATTTATTAGAGAGAGTGGCTTAATCTAGATGTTCTGGAAAAAACAATGGAAAAAATTGCTTGGCAAAGATGGTAAGGAACAATACGAGATTCCTGCATATAGCAAAGATGGTGGGCACATAAAATCATTAGAACGGCAAGGTGGTTTAACCACTAGCGCATCGTACGGCGGTATGGGCGAGCGAGAACTTCAACTTCGCATGGAAATTCTTGTTGATCAGGTGCTTTCAAGTCGTCGCAGTGTATTTGAACCAGCAAAAGAACTCGCAGTTTTTGCAAAAGTTGATCAAGACCGTTTCTTAAACTCGGTTGATACGTTTTGCAACACCAGTGTAGAGCTTGCCTTTAATTTTTGTCAGTTCGCTCCGCACAGTCTACAGCTTGTTGATGAAAAAAATTGGAATGATTGGACAAATAATTTACTAGTCATTTATAACGAAAATGGACTCGATGCCTCTATCGAGGCAATGAAAAACGTTGGGCAATATGTACAATCCCTTAATCATTCACCAAGTACAGTAACAATAGATGAGATAGCACGAATACTAGAAAGCTTTGTCGTCGGCCTCAGTGGTAGACACTTAGCTATAGAGGCAGATGAAGAATTTTACACCGACACTGAATCTATAAAATTGCCAGAAGTATCTTCACATTTTAATAAGCGCGAAGATAATTTCACTCTATATAAAGCTATGGCCGTACACCAATGGGCACAAACATGGTACGGAACCTGGCGCATGAATGTTGATACATTAGTTAAAATGTTTAAAGACCCCGAACGAGCACTTTCACTGTTCCATAAATTAGAAACAATTCGCCTCGATGCCCGTATAGAAGATGAATTACCTGGTATTGCTCGTGCCATGAAAATTTTAAACGATAAACATAGTGAAACAGAAGAACTTTCTAATCTTTCTAAAAACTGGCACAGAGCAATTGAGAAACTAAAAGAACCTGATACTACAGTTCAGGATACGATGTATTTTTTAGAGACTGTCTACAAAGATAAGCAAGCGCCAGCAGATAAGTTTTACCAAGGGTCATTGAATCCACAGGAAGCACGAAAAGCAATTAATGCCAGAATGGAAAAAGAAAAAGAAAATCTGGCTGAGAAGCTTAGTTATTTACAGCAAGAACTAGAAAACAACCAACAAAACGATAATATCAATATTAATGAACTAACAAGTGATTCAACTAACACAGAAAGTAACAATGGTTTTTCTATAAACGAAATAGAAGATGAAAATATGCCAGATGGCTTTAAAGTTGAACTTCAATATGATGATAAAGCAATTGAACCTACACCAGAAATACAGGAGTTGTTAGAGTCGATTCTTCAAGACCTAGGAGAGATTCCAGACAACTATCTAGATTCAACTAATACCGTAGTGAGCCAAGATGAAGAAACAAAAGAAGAAAATTTAAACGATTCAACATTAGACAATAATGAAGATGAATTCCTATACGACGAATGGGATCATTCAAGACAAAAGTATCGCAAACAATGGTGCCACCTCAAAGAAGTAGAAATCCGTCCTGTGCATAACAATTTTGTCACTAACACCTTACATAAACACCGAGGGCTATTAAAACGCTTACATAGAACATTTGAAGCGCTACGTGAAGATGATAAACGTATGAAACGTCAACCTTTCGGTGACGATATTGATTTAGACGCGGTAATAGAAGCTTATTCAGACACAAAAATTGGCATCGAAGCTTCAACTAACCTATTTACCAAATCACGCAAGATCGATCGAAACATAGCGGTAATGTTTATGATTGACATGAGTGGCTCTACTGCTGGATGGATTAATGAAATGGAGCGTGAAGCATTAGTACTTTTGTGTGAATCGCTTAATACCCTTGGAGATCGATATGCCATTTATGGTTTTTCAGGTGTAACTCATGAGCGTTGCGAGTTATACAAAATAAAAGAATTTGAGGAAGATTATAACGAAGAGGTTAAAGCACGCATCAGTGGAATTGAACCACAGGATTACACACGCATGGGAGCCGCTATACGACACCTCAGTAAACGATTACATCAGGTAGAAGCACGCACCAAATTACTCATCACCCTTTCAGATGGTCGACCAGATGACCAAGATGGTTATCGTGGCCCATACGGTATTGAAGATACGAGACGCGCATTAATAGAAGCTAAATTTTTAGGCATACACCCATTTTGCATAACGATCGACAAGGAAGCTATGGATTATTTGCAACATATGTATGGTGCAGTAAATTTTGCTGTAATAGACCAAGTTGATAAGCTGCCATATAAAGTTTCTGACATCTACAGACGTATAACCATCTAACAAACACTCAAGTTATATGAAAAATAGCAAGCGACTGGATGCCGTACAGAGTCCTATTATTCCGTATATAGGCGAACTCACTCGAAGTAACCCAGACACAATCTCTTTTGGACAAGGGATAGCATTTTATGGGCCACCACTAGAAGCATTTACAAGTGTTAAAAATTGTTTATCTGATGAATCGATCAATCGTTATGGGCCGGTAGAAGGCATCCCTCAACTACAGCAATCATTAATCAATAAATTAAAAGTGACTAACGGGATAGAAATCAATTCCGGTAATGCTGTCATTGTCACTGCAGGATCAAACATGGCATTCAATACTGCCATTCTTGCGATTACAGATCCCGGCGATGAAGTGATATTGCCACTTCCCTATTACTTTAATCATGAAATGTCTTTGACGATGGAACGCTGCAAACCTGTATTGGTTCCGTGTAACGAATCGTTTCATTTAGATTTAGAGCGAATTAAAACAGCCATAACAAATAAAACTAAAGCGATTGTAACCATTAGCCCAAACAATCCTAGTGGTGCTGTCTACACACAGAATGAATTACAAGCAATAAATCAACTCTGTAAAGATTATGATATTTATCACATTAGTGATGAAGCATATGAAGATTTTTATTATGGACAGCATCAACATCATTCAAGTGCTTCAAACAAACATGCACAACCACATACCATTTCTCTATTCTCATTTTCCAAAGGTTATGGGTTTGCAGGTTGGCGAATTGGTTACATGGTAATCCCGGAACATCTACTTTCTGCAGTTAAGAAAATACAAGACACGGTACTTATATCACCACCGATGATTTCACAACATGCGGCGGTTGGTGCATTGAATACAAATGCTGCTTATTTGCTAGAAAAAAGAAAACGTATGTCTACTAAACGAGAACTGGTTTTAAACAAACTAAAAAACTTGTCTTGCTTAAATGCTGAACCCACATCTGAGGGCGCGTTCTATACACTGCTAAATATTGATTCAAAACAAAACGACATGCAACTTGCAAGAACGTTGATAGAAAAAGATGGTGTAGCGACAATTCCAGGTTCAGCTTTTGGAATTCAAAATAAATGTTATTTACGCTTATCTTATGGCGCTTTATCTGACGAAAAAATTGATATAGGCCTTGATAGAATAATAAATGGCCTAGCAGTTTGATCAAATTTCGGGGGTGAGCGAAGAGTGATGATCAATTATTTTATAGGTATCACTTTCATGCTTATAGAAAACAAACGAAAATCGCGCCGGACATGTCACCACCTTACCTTCAGGGTCCTCATAAGAAAACTCATATTCGCCAGAATAAATTGCTGCCTGGCCAAAGCTTCTTAAATTTGATGGCCCGAATTGCACTTTAAGATTTTTTCTATAAAACAGAACCTCAAAATACTCTCGAATTAATTCAGGCGTATCACGGATTATTTCTGAAAAAGTACCCCATAACACCGCATCATCCGTGTAAAGACTAATAATGCCATCGAGATCTGTGTTGTTTAAGCACACCTCCCACTTTCTAAGTAAATTTTCAGCCATTTTTAGGTACCTACCTACCCTTAAATATAGAGCCCATAATGCCACGAATAATCGATTGACCTATGCGTGAAGTAACTACTTTAGTTGCACTCTTTACAACTGTTTGTGTAGTTGTTTCTCTTGTACTACGTTTTTTCCGAGTAGTCTTAGTGGCTTTTGGCTTCTTCGCTTTGTATTCTCTTTCTTCTTTAGCATTTTGTTCTGATTCTTTAATAGCCTCCTCGGTACGTGCCTTTAATTTTTCTGAAGCACTCTCTCGATCTATTTTAGTGTCATAAACATCTTTAATTGGGCTTGTTTCAAAAACTATCTTACGCTCAGGCTTGGTTGCAGGCCCCATACGAGACTCGGGAGGACGAATCTTGGTTTGTTGCACAATGGTTGGCACACCGTCCGGATCAAGCACTGATACCAATGCTTCACCCACACCTAATTCAGTAATCACTTTTTCAGTATCTAGCTCTGGATTTTCTCTAAACGTTGTTGCAGCCGCTTTGACTGCCTTCTTATCCCGCGGTGTATATGCACGCAAAGCATGCTGGATTCGATTGCCCAACTGTCCCAACACTTCATCTGGCACATCAACAGGATTTTGAGTAACAAAATACACACCGATGCCTTTGGAACGAATCAGTCTTACAACCTGCTCTATTTTTTGCGTCAAAGCCTTTGGTGCATCGTCAAAGAGCAAATGAGCTTCATCAAAGAAAAACACCATTTTGGGTTTATCTGGATCCCCTACCTCCGGAAGCTCTTCAAATAGTTCAGAAAGCAGCCATAATAGGAAAGTTGAATATAATCGTGGATTTTGCATGAGCTCATCAGCCGCAAATAGATTGATATAGCCTTTTCCATCCTCTGTGCAGCGCATTAAATCTTTCAGATCAAGCGCAGGCTCACCAAAGAAATGTTTAGCTCCTTGTTGCTCGAGCACTAATAAACGACGTTGAATGGCGCCAATCGATTGTTTACTAACATTCCCATAATCAACTGTGAGCTCAGAAGAGATCTCGCCTACATGATTAAGTATTGCACGTAAATCTTTGAAATCTAGAAGCAATAACCCTTCATCATCTGCAAGTTTAAAAGCAATATTTAATACACCCTCTTGAGTGTCATTTAGATCTAACAACCTCGAGAGCAACAAGGGCCCCATTTCTGAGATTGTGGTTCTCGCAGGATGCCCCTGTTTTCCGAAAATATCCCAAAATATTGTTGGGAATCCACGAGGCGAATAGCCCTCAACACCCGTTTTGGCGGCACGCTCAACCAGCTTAGGCTTATGCTCAATAGCTTGGGTAATACCACTCAAATCACCTTTGATATCTGCCGCAAATACAGGTACCCCAGCTTGTGAGAAGCCTTCTGCAAGGATCTGCAATGTCACCGTCTTACCTGTTCCTGTCGCGCCAGCGATTAATCCATGACGATTAGCTCGATTGAGAAACAAGCCCTGAACCTCGTCGCTTTTACCTATGACAATTGTATTTTCAGTTTTCAATGGAATCATTCTTTTAGTTTTATGGTCTTAATGCTAAGAGCCATTATTAATGGCTGAATATTGCAATTACTTTACTCAGTTTGTCGCGTTGGGTCAGCACTTCATACTTCCTTTAACAGTAAAAGCATAACAAGTTAAATATAGTCCTTACAATCAATTGCTTACAAATATATACTGATTTTCACAACAAATATAAAATTAATGTCGCTCTATAATTCGTATACATTACGTACAACTAGAATCTCTAAAATAACCACATTTTGAAATTATAGATTACAAACATTTCCTATCTATTTACATACTAATAAGAACACTACTTTGAGCAGACTCACCACAAAACTTATTTTAACCTGCGTTACTGCATGTATATTATTTGCAGCCAGTTATTCGTATAGCAGCACTTCAAATGTACTCGCACCCGAGAAACAGCATAATCGCGCTACCAAGCTGATTACTCATTTTCTCAACAAGTACCATTATAAAGACTTTAATGTCGATAATTCGTTATCCGATCAAATCTTAAGTTCATATATTGAAGCTCTAGACCCTAACCGTAGCTACTTCTATAAAAAAGATATTGATAGTTTTCAAATTTTTCGTTTCAAACTTGATGATGCCATCGCAAAAACAGAACTAAGCCCACCGTTTCAAATGTTTCGCCTCTATCAGGCGCGCGTAGATGAGCGCGTTTTATTTGCATTAGACCAATTAAAAACCAAGTTTAATTTTAAAGTCGATGAGGAACTCATCATTGATCGTTCTGAATTGGCATGGGCCAATAGCAGCCATGACTTAAATGAAATTTGGCGCAAACGAGTTAAAAACGATGTACTTACCTTAAGACTTGCAGACAAAAAACCTGCAGAGATTAAAGAAACCTTAGAGAAACGATATAAAGGTATCGCAAAACGTAGCGAACAAATTGATGCGGAAGACGTTTATCAGCTATTTATCAATGCATTTGCTAGTACATTAGAACCACATACTAATTATTTATCACCTAGAACCTCTGAGAACTTTGAAATCAGAATGAGTTTATCGCTAGAAGGTATTGGCGCACTACTTCGTACTGATGGAGAATACACGGTAGTTGAAAAAGTAATCCCAGGTGGTCCAGCCGAGCTCAGCGATTTATTACATGGTTCAGATAGAATAGTTGGCATTGCTCAACAGGATGAAAAAACATTTAAAGATGTCGTCGGGTGGCGGTTAGAAGAAGTCGTTCAACTAATTCGAGGCGCAAAAGGCACAGATGTTAAATTACAAATTCTACCGGGTGATGAAGGCCAGGCTGCAAAAATAAAAGAAATTAAAATTACTCGCGATAAAATTAAATTAGAAGAACAAGCTGCAAAAAGCGAAGTTATTGAAATCAAAGAAGACAATCAAGAATATAAAATTGGTGTAGTAGATGTACCTACTTTTTACATTGACTTTGCTGCATATCAACGTGGTGAAAAAGATTATCGCAGTACAACTCGTGATGTAGATAAACTTCTTACCGATTTAAAATCAGAAAAAATTGATGCCTTAATATTAGATTTGCGTGGCAACGGCGGCGGCTCGCTCACTGAAGCCACTCAGCTCATGGGCTTATTTATAGACGAAGGCCCCATTGTACAAGTGCAAGATTCTAGCGGCCATATAGAAGTTCACCGTGATAGAGATACCGATATCTCATACTACGGGCCACTGGTAGTACTAGTTGATCGTTACAGTGCATCAGCCTCTGAAATTCTTGCCAGTGCCATCCAAGACTACCGTCGCGGTATAGTTGTAGGTGAAACCACTTTTGGGAAAGGAACGGTACAACAATTAGTTGATCTTAATAACTTCAGCTCAAGCAATGATGCAAAACTTGGTCAATTAAAAGCCACGATCGCACAATATTTTAGAATTGATGGTGGCAGCACACAACACCAAGGGGTAATCCCAGATATTGACTTTAAAACTATTTTCAAAGATGAAGAACATGGAGAACGTGCATTAAAGAATGCATTACCAGCAAGTGAGATTGCTGCTGTTGAACATCATATTGGTGACGTCGACTCACAAATCATCAATCACACTTTAGAAAGACATAACAGTAGAATTAAAACCAATGAAAAATTTAATTCATTGTTAGAAATTTTTCAATTAGATTACAAAGTAAGAAATCAGGAAACAGTTTCCCTACTTGAGTCCACTAGAAAAGAAGAATATAAAAACGTAGAAGCCACACGAGAAGAATATCAAGCTTTATTAAAAGATACCGAAGGCAATCTAAATAAATTAGATGATGATGATGAATTCATAGACGTATTGCTTGATGAAACTGCCCATATTGCTGCCGATCTAAGCAAAATTTTAGAAACTAAAAATTCAAGTTCTTTCGTTTACCGTAATCACTAGTAATTTTAATTGAATGCTATTTTCTAAGCTTCTGATCACATATCAGTTTTAAAAGCAACAACGCAGAGTTTCACGCATTTCTCACAAATTTGAGGACTATCTCCAAGCATAATTAATGAACCTGCTTCGTCTTCAGAAGATTTGCAAAAATCACAATAATTATCCTCTTCTGTACTTTCCATTCCACGCTTCAATTTTTTAGTTAAAACTGGACTAGAGATTACATTATCTTTTGATGGTGAAATTTTTAAAACATCATCAAAATTAACAACTTCTTCAAGCCAGTTTATATAAAGCAAACCAGGTTCTTTATCCGATATGCCTGATGCCTTCACCAATGGCATATCATCCGAAACACCAAATGAAATATGCAGCTGTTTGAGACTACTAGGACCAACAGTCGATATTATTTTATCATTCAAAAAAATATCATAAATAAATTCTTTACTCATTGATTAAATCCTAGGATGTATTTGCTAATTATTATTTATAACTAAATATAGATTGGTAACAGATATTTTATACTTTCTAAACCAAATTATATAAATTATTCTTTGTATGATCACTTTCGACCGACATGGATGGTAGAAGTGCAGTAATTGCAGGAGAAAATTTCTGTCGGCTAATTAGTAAGTACAGGGATGTATGCATATAAGCAACAACAAAGATGTTGCATCAAATTAAAATCTTTTCTTAATGTCTGCTTTCAGCCATAAACGGGCATTAATCATCATTGAATTTAATCCAGTTGGTTTCTGAGGAATTGATATTAATATCATCTATAGACTCAACAGCTAAAATTGCAATTTGCCAACTACCCATCTGCCACCTACAAGGTGTCTTTGAACAAAAGTCCTTGATCCGCACTATTTCCAACCCCGACCATGATCTTTATAGTGTTACCAGAGCGTTTGGCATCAAACTTTTCCTGCTTACTCCACCCACTTGCAAATATTTCCAAATTAACTGTATCCATACCCTGCTCCAGAGCAAAACTAATTGACTTATTAATAGGTTTATTTGGATTTTTATTAAATAAGAACACTTTACTAACACCGTTATGTTTAAACGAATACCCTACAACCCCTTTGGAAATATTTAACAATGGGTGGTCCGTGGGTTTTTTTATGCCTTGCTTTCCCCATGCAAGCACACCTAGCAAATGAATATCATCAAAATTAGATCCACTTCCTTTAATCTCTTCTGTTAAATGTGCAATTTTATTATTTTGCCATAATTTGCTAGAAGGAGCTGATTTCCATGGTTCATCACTTTGTTCATCAACAACACTAACCACTGCGTTGCCAAGCAACGATTTATAATGACCCGCCTGCCCCCAAGCCTTCCATGAATACCAACCATTACCAGAACTACTCGCAACAGAAGTTGTACGAGTAATTCGCTGTACTTTACGATTGTAAGTTGCAAACGAGGCTTTATAACGTTTACGTAAATCCTGGACATCTTTCACATCCATCACTACATGATCATACATAACCGTTAAACCATCCCAATCATGTATGTAAGAACGCGTCCATTGTTGTAAAAAGTTTGTATCAGAGTTATGGCTTTTTAAAACATATCGATCTTTATTTTCTGAAGTATGGGTTGCATATTCAAAATTTGATGTGCTTCCCAATGTAACTGGTGTTCCGTGCTGATGCGATCGAGGACCTTGAGAACCAGGGAAATAAGCTTCATCACGATTAGGTGCACGTGATGAGTTTAAGTTCTCAATGTAAATAGTATTAACAGGATAACTAGAATCACTTGTACGATTGGCACTTGAGCTATGTGTGATCGGCATCCCTTCATTCCAAATTTCATAATATGCACTAGTTCCATTATGATCATTCTGGCGAAAATTCCAGGTCGCCAAATACAATTGTGGTGCGCCCACTTTTAAATCACGCCGAGCTTTGAAAGTACCTTTGTATCCAGAATCATGCCAGGTGGGCAAATTTTTAATTTCAGCTAACGACTTAGGAACACTGTCCTTAGGATCACTAAATAAAATATCTATATACCCATTCCAACGTGTACCTACTTTTCCTTTGCGGGATAATTTTTTACGAACAAAATATTTAATGGCCTTACCTTCAGGTGTGCCTGCTGAGTTAATTAGCGCATTCTCAATATAGGCATGAGTACGTTTCGAGCCAGTATTCATCACGCGTGGCCAAGCTTCTTGATACTTACCTTTTGAACTTGAATCTTGATGATCGTTAAAAAGCCAAACACCGGACTCATCCGACAACATGTCTAAGTAAGTAACACGTGCAAATTCTTGGTAATAATTTGGATTAGGATTTGATAAACCGGATATATCCGCAGTATCCCGCGCCAATAAAAAGAATCGTGCAGAATTAGCATTATAAGAAGTAGACTCAACCCACTGACCACCCGCCATGGATTGATTTTTACCGGTATAGTACGTATTGATATGAGATTCCAACAAACCATCACGGACCGCGCGCATTTTAGTTTTTAAATTGCCGTCAACTAGTTTCTCAAGCAATAAAGAGGCTGCAAACCAACTAACATTTTCATCGGAATCAGTAAAAAGTAATTTAGTTTGGTAGTGCTCACTTAAACGCTCAGACCAAGTGTCTAATTGTTTTTGAATAATAGCCCGATCATCACCTTTCCAAATTTGTGGATACCATCGGTCCAATAGCAATACAGAATGCAATAGATCTTGTGTTACTTGTCTGAAGGTATTTCGACTAGCCGCTTTACCAGCCTCTAGGCTCGTTTTCTTGGTGTGCTCAACGACATGTTTAACCAAGTTCGCTCTTACATATTCAATCCACTGTGAAGCATTAGGAACTTTTGACTTATCTTTCCCATATAACGCGATCGGAATCGTAATGCCCGGAAACAAATTTCGAGTATCGTGCATTTTACCTCTACCCAAGACATACGGCTTAACCAACTCGATATGCTTATCGTAGGCTGAAGAATCTTTTGCAATATTGTCCAATACTTGCTTGCGTCGAAATTCGGGCAGTAGTGGTGTGGCCCCTTTTACAATCGGCAATACCGCGTTTTGAGCAAAACTATAAGGAGAAGTTAAAAATATAAGAAACAATAAACTTATATATAAGAGCTTTAACATCATTTATTCTTTAATTTATATTGAACGAGAAATCTTCTATTTGGTAGTTATTAAGGTTAGAGCTTTACAAGAGTAAATTGTTCAGAATAAAGGTGCCTAGGTCCGAATTATTGCTTGAACTCTAAGCAACTCAAAATATATACGATACCATCTATCTGGATATATAAAAGCCCCTTTTTTGAATGGTTGCTGTGCTTACATACACTATTTGATATATCTATAAATCACTTCGAATAAAACCTGCCTTATATATTATTGCTACTTTCACCATAAGGAAGCTTTCTGTCTTAATTTAAATGTTTGAGCTTAGATTGATTACAAATGTCATTTTTTCTTCATTTCCAATTGCCGCATGGGCATTGTATCTATTAGATTAAATATACTTTTAAAATCAAGGTGTTTATCTTTTAATTTAACATCACCATCTTTGCCTATCAGAACAACATGAGCATCTACTCTATTAAAATAAGTATTTTCGTTGCACTAAAAAACTTTTCTTTTAATTCTCCTTGATAATTTGTTTTTAAACTCTCGCCTAAAAATATAAACCAATAGATATCTCTATCTTGAATATCGTCATCTTGCATTTCAAAAACACGTAAGATTTCTTCTGAATCACCTGTCGCATGAACCAGAATGATTCGATGATTCCATTCCAATTCACTAACATTCTCTAATGCATATACAAGTTGGTGAGAAAAATAAATATGAAAATCAGAAAGAAAATTCTTAGCATAAAGATTAACGATAGCTGTGCTTTAGACTATTTGAGTGAAAATTCAGTTTACAACGTGGTTAAGCAGCTAATTAGATTAGGCTGCTTTAATTTTCGATTGTCCTTTGTGTATATAGCTCACCGCTTGATCTGCAGAGAGTACTGGACAGACAATTCTATTAATTCTTTCCATAGTAGCAACATCATCAGCCTGATCTTGACACGAACAGGCATCGCCAATAACAATTGGCATATACCCTTCATCTCTTGCTGCTCTTGCATTGCCTTCTATACACCAATCTAAATGTATGCCGCAAAGTATTATGGTTTTTATTTCAGCTCGTTTAAGCATTAATTTTAATGGTGTGCCTACGAATGAACTTTGATGGGCATATTCAAAAAATTCTTCGTCTTCTGGCTGAGACACTTCTTTTAACTCATCAACCAACTCTGCATCCCATTTCTTATATTCAGTAGTTTTTTTATGCTCTAAGTTAAAAGCATCGCTCCAACTACCATACTGCGCCCGATCCAATTCCGTCATGGGATAATCTTCACGAAATACATCGTATCCAATCCAAAAGAATTTCATACTCACTTCTCTACAAGCATGCACAACTTTAATAGTGTTTTCTAATGTGCCTCGCTCCCATTGTTTCTCATTACCTTGCGCACC
>JBGCDX010000124.1:0-7249 GCA_045105815.1 Gammaproteobacteria bacterium | reverse complement strand
TGAAAGTGCTGACAACATTTTTTCTGGTTTAATTAAACCAATTTTCGTTTTTGAACCTTCTGTATAGACAGAAATCCTGCACGGTAATGCCATATTGAGACGCATATCTGCGGACAACACCTTTGCTGCTTGCTGAGGATTACATACCTCAAATACTTTACATTCCTCTTTGAAATCTACACCTTTACTTCGCAGTGTATTGCCTAAGTTATGAATATGCAGCACACCAAATCCATGTTGTTTTACTGCTATCTCTAAATCATTAGTTGCTTGATCAAATGGTTTTTCTGTCTCAGCAATGTAATACATGCTTTTATTGGTTTCATTATCTTGCATTTAAAACTCCTTTGACCAACCAATTCCCACTTCAAACTGATCCATTTGAATACGAATCTCTTGAGTTGGGTCAAATGGGTTTGTGCCCTTAACAGAGTTATGTAGTGCATGCATAGCTTCTAAATTAATTTCACCCATGCCATTGGTTTTAATCGTCGCGCCTATAGTAATGTGATCTTCAATTACACCGGGTGCCAAAATATTAAACAATGCCTGATCATCATCAATTGGGTTATCCGAGTGGCTATATCCAAAACGCATGGTGACATCTGAATGAGTTTGCCACTGTAAACCCACTTTAAAGATATCTATGTTATCCCAACCAAAACCACCTCCATTATCTCCACCTAAGCAACTATCTAAATCCACTCCACCCAAACCAGCAGTAGGACAAGCATATAAATTTTGCACATCATTACTGATTGCATCGACTTCTTCATACCAAATCTTTTGATAGTCAGCGACCAACGTTAGTTTATCTGTTAAATCAACAGAGAACCCTGCCCAAAGAGTGGGAGGCACATCAAAGTCACCCTCTTCTGCAAACAAATCAGAATAATCATCAAACTCATCCATATACATTTTAGACCGATAGGAAAGACCAACATCTGCAGAACCAATAATATCCTTAGCTAAAAGACCAACTTGTACTCCTCCACCATAAGAATAATCCTGCCCATTACTGGTTAAGTTTTCAGGCAATGCAGACCCACCACTTTCTGCAAATGATTTTGTAAAACCAGCAAAAGCATCTAAACCATTAGATCGAAAGCCTTGTACAACAAAAATAGGACTTATGCCTAAAGATAATTTTTCAGAAAATTTATGCGCATAGGAAAAATTAAAAAATATTTGAAACAAATCGACACCAACTGTGCCTCCACCAAATGTTCCTGGAAGCTGGGAAACAGGGGCCGGCCCAGGCCCATCAGGATCGAAAGTTGCAGTCCCTCCATCATATGTAGTATTTAATCCACCATTTCCATATACAGATAATCCAATAGCATCATTTTCTGTAAGCATATAATTCACCCCAAAGCTTGGAATCAAAAACGTAGCATCACCACTGTCATCAGAGTCTGGGCCAATTGTAAATGCTCCACCGTTACCATTCGCAAGACTAGTGCCAGCAGAATAACCACGATCGGGCCTAAATAAAACTGCGCCAATATCAAAACGATTGCCAACAAAAGCCATACCTGCAGGATTGGTTGCACTCGCCATTGCATCTTGTGGCAAGGCAACACCAGCCCCTGCAAGGGCACGATTTTTTATACCAATTCCATGGGCAAAATAACCATTTGTTGCATGGGCCATAATTGGTAGAAACATTAAAACTGTAACTAGTGAGTATCTTTTCATGCTAATTTTGTCCTTTAATAGTTACTATTTAAACTTGAAGAATACATTATCTTTTTGTTGCTACTGCTTCAGGGCTTATAACGGAAGCATTATTTCCCCACTCAGTTCGCTCATGATTAATGACAGCTGCAATCTCTTCATCATTTAATACTGCGCTAAAACCAGACATAGGTGCAGAGTAACTTACACCTGAAATAACTTTATCTTTTAACCCATTCAAAACTATATCTATGTGCTCACTTGCATCATCTGCAAGCACGACTTCGCTATTTTTTAAGGGTGGAAAAACACCAGGCAATCCTGCTCCATTACTTTGATGACAAGCTGCACAATGTTGTTGATATACTTGTTTACCCATGTCGTTTATATCGTTCGTTTTAGTAGCTTGCTCGTTTGAATCTTTTACAGAAGCTTCTTTTGGAATTTTGATTTCAGCTGCAGTTATATCGCTTTCTTTATGAATTTTGCTAACTTCACTGGGCATTAACCAAGCGGTTAACATACGAATTTGTGTTCTATCAAGCCGCTCACCAAATGCCGGCATTATCCCCTTTCGCCCATAAGCCAAAGTTTCATGCAATGCGCGGTCAGAACTGCCATACAACCATATGTCGTCCGATAAATTTGGAGCCCCTAAAGCAGGATTACCTTCTCCCAACAAACCATGACAAGCTGCACAATTAGATTGATAAATCTGCTTACCTTCATCTTTCGCGCTTACATTACTTTCACTAGCTAATGTTTTGACATAATTTTTAACTTGTTGCACTCCTTCTTTCCCAATGATATCTAACCAACCGATCATTGCGGCTTGCCGTCCATACATCAACGTTTGAGTGATAGCTTCTTCTGTACCACCCCACTGCCAATCATCATCTTTTAAGTTAGGAAAAGCTAAGGCCTGACCCTTGCCTTCCATACCATGACAAGCAGCACAATTTTGCACAAAGACTCGTTGCGCAGATTCCATGATGGCATTATTTTCTTGCAGCTCTGAGATGGGGCGCTTTAAAATATTTTTGCGAACAGGCAAAAACTTATTTTCATAATTAGCAAAGCTATGATCCAATCGTCCATGAGAAGACCATTTTAATGTGCCACTAAACGAACCTAGTCCTGGATATAAAATTAAGTAAACAACTGTTGTAACTAAAGCAGCCAAGGTCATCCAAAACCACCACATTGGAGCAGGATTATCACCCTCAGAAAGGGTTTCGTCCCAAACAGGAGATTGCTCTTGTTTTTCTCGATTAGCAGAGAAATAAATACTATATACCAACCAACATAAACCAAGCAGACTGACACTCGTCAGAGCGATGACCCAACCTGCCCAAAAATCTGTAGGCATATCAGCCATCAGTATCCTCATCTTCTAAAGGAATTCTAGCGGCACTATCTGTGCTAGCAGTGGATGATTTCATCGAAACCCAGAGCACCACGGCAATCATAAAAGCCATAACTAACATGTCACCTATAAATATAAAATAAGCCACTACTGCTCTCCTTGTTTGTATGCCGTTCCCAGCACCTGCAAATATGCTATGAGTGCATCAAGTTCTGATTTGTCTTCCAGCATCGACTCAGACATTTCAATATCATCTTCAGTGTAAGGATGACCAAGTTTTACCAACACTTTAAGTTTCCTTTTAATATCACCATCATGATTGGCGGCACGTTTCATTAACCATGGGTAAGCCGGCATAATGGAATTTGGTACAACATCACGTGGATTTAACAGATGAATACGATGCCAGTCATTTGAATATTTACCACCGATGCGATGCAAGTCAGGGCCAGTTCGTTTAGACCCCCATAAAAAAGGGCGATCATAAACAAATTCACCAGCACGTGAATAAGTTCCATATCGCTGCACTTCAGCAACTAATGGCCTGATTTGCTGAGAGTGACAGGTGCTGCAGCCTTCTTTGATATAAATATCACGCCCAACCAACTCTAATGGCGAATAAACTTTTGTATTTGGACTAGCTGTTTTCAATGACTCTTGAAATAAACTGGGTAGCACTTGCACCAAACCACCAATAGCAGAAACAAATAATATGCCAAAAATCAGCAAGCCAATATTTTTTTCTAAAACTTGATGTAATTGAAAACCGTTCATGCTGTAGCAAGTGCTTGAGCCGGAGGTCTAACTGCAATCGTACGACGACCTGCTATGGTTTTTAAGAAATTATATGTCATTAGAAGAGTGCCAAGTAAGAACAAAATACCTGCCACTAAACGTAATAAGTAATAAGGATTCATTGCAGCCATAATTTCAACGAAGCTATAACGCAACTCACCAAGATCATCTAAACTCAACCACAATACACCTTGTGACACACCCGCCCCCCAGAGTGCAACGATATAAAGAATAGTGCCTGCTAAAGCTAACCAGAAATGCACATTAGCTAAACGCACACTATATAAATTTGCACCCACCAACCTAGGCACAAGAAAATAAAAAGTGCCATATGTAATCATGGCGTTCCAACCCAACGCGCCAGAGTGCACATGACCTATAGTCCATTCAGTAAAATGACTAATAATATTGACACTTTTAATTGCTAACATGGGCCCTTCAAATGTAGCCAGCCCATAGAATGCTAGCGCGAGTACAATAAACTTTAGTGAAGGCTCACTACGTAGTTTTTCCCAAGCCGAGCTCACTGTCATAATACCGTTCACCATTGATGCCCATGAAGGTGCGAGCAATATAAGACTCATCACCATGCCTAAGTTTTGCACCCAATCAGGAATGGCATTGAAATGTAAGTGATGTGGCCCTGCCCAGATATAGCTATAGGTAAAAGCCCAAAATGCAACAATTGATAATTTATAACTCCATATTGGTCGTTCGGCCTGTTTAGGAAGAAAGTAATACATCATTCCCAAAAAGCCACCTGTTAATAAAAAACCAACTGCATTATGCCCATACCACCACTGCACAATGGCATCTTGTGCACCTGCATATAACGAATACGACTTAAAGAATGTAACGGGTAATGCAAGATTGTTTACAATATGCAGCATGGCAATAACAATAATCAAAGCGCCATAAAACCAATTAGAAATGTATATTTGCTGTATTCGGCGTTTAGCAATAGTGCCAAAAAATACTATTGCAAAACAAACCCAGACTAATGTAATTGCAATATCAAAGGGCCATTCAAGCTCCGCATATTCTTTTGATGTAGTCAGCCCCATTAACAAAGATATTCCACCTGCTAATAATGCAACCTGCCAAGCCCAACAAGTAAACCATGCTAATTTTGGTGCAAAAAGACGAACATGACAGGTACGCTGCACACTGTAGTAAGCAGTACCCATCAACGCTGATACACCGAAACCAAAAATCACTACATTCGTGTGAAATGGTCGTAATCTTCCAAACGATAACCACGCTTGCTCAAAATTCAATGCCGGCCAAACCAGTTCGGCAGCAATGTATACACCTGCCAACATGCCAATTACTGCCCAAATGACTGAAAACATAACCAACGTAGTCACGATACGGTCACTATAAATTTCTACAGATAAATTTTTTGCAGGATCAGCCATCCTTACACCCCCATCAAAGGACCAATGCCATTGATCCATAGAAGCACTGTGATTCCTAACAAACTCACAAATGCAACTAACAAATAACCAATCAATGATGAAGCCATCAGCATGCCGCGTTCAGGTGTGGTTTTAAGCACTATTGGTAAGCCACGATATAGTAGATACATACTCCAAAGTACCACCGGCACAAATACAAGAATGTTAAGAAACACATCAGGATAAATATGAATAATGCTACCCACTGCTAATGGCGCACCAACAATCGTTATCATCGCGAAGTGAATACCAAGAGAATGTCTCGCCCCATAAGTGCTTGCCATCCACTTAGATACCAATGCCGTACTAACAAAGCCAACTAACAATGCTAGAAAATATGCAACACTAATGCCTAGTACGATATTTTCACTTAGAAATAACGGCTCTACTGTGCCAAGTCGCCAACCAAAATTTGAAGCGCCTAGATATGCAAATATTGGTGGTATAACGCCTAACCAAAGAGCTGATTTAAAAAACACGGACCAGGCGGAAGGCTTTATTTCTGCCAATTCATTGAATACAGCATGCGGCTGAAACAACAAACGAAATATTAATGATGATGAAAATACGCTGGTCATGAATATCTATATATGAAAATACTGAATTGTTAGATTTATATTTATCGTTATTTTTAACTTTGAATAAACCGTTGGCACTTATACAAAAAGTATTATTAAAATATTATTAATTAATCATATATATATTTTCTTATATTAAAATTGATCTGGGACAGTTAAAGATTAAATTTGAAATTAATTATTTTTAGTCAAAAAAAAACCGCTGTATTACAACACAGCGGTTTTTTAATTTTACAGTAGTTAATTATCAGGATTCAGGATCCCATTTAAATGCATCCTCTCCAGAAATTGCAAAAAACATCCATACATCTACTAATAGGATTACTAAAAAGATCAATGAAGTGCCGAGTGCCCATAACGGATTCGCATGATGGTCTCCTATTCCAAGCATATAGAGCAAATATCCAGATATTCCAGTGAAGGCTGCTATTGCGAGCAAAGCTTGTTGAACTTTTGACATGTGTATTACCTCAGTCTTAATTAGTTTTTATTTTGGTTTATCGCACAATGGCATATCGTGCCAACCCGCAAGATAGTTCATCCGTGCTGCAATTTTACGCTCTGCCTCACTTGCTCTATTTTCATCCCAATCAGCGAGTTTAGGTTTAATAAACTTCTCCCACATTGGCGGCACAAGTAGTAGCGCTAACATTGCATAGTAACCATATCCAGTATCTGGAGCGCCACAATCTTCAAGCTCCCAAAAATGTGTTTCACCTCGATCATGATGGTCCGCTTGACGACCTATCTCAATGAATCCCCATTGTGTAAATGGTGACTCTGCAACGTCCCAAGAATGATGGTAGTCAATCGGCTGACCCTTTTCACGAATCAAACCATAGTGTTCTAAATAATTAAGCACCTCTAATTCAAATGCCGAAATTACCCAGGAACCTATCATTACCGCTAAGCCAATCCAGCCCGCTGCGAACCAAAACATAAAAATGGTTGGCAAGCTCATGGCATAGCCTCGGATCCAGCGATTTTGCCATGAAATAAAAGGCACACCTTTTCTACTTAGGCGTTGTTTTTCCATAACATATAAAAAACGGGATTGACCAAAGTGGGATAATAAATAGTGCTTATAAATATTACGTCCTCTTGGCGCAGTAGCCGGATCATCTTCACATCCAAGCTCTAGATGATGGTTGTACACATGCGCATAACAAAAATGCGAAATACCACTTAAAGCCATCATCCAACGTGCTAATACAAATGTTGGCCCTTTAGTATGTGCAAGCTCATGACCAAACATAATGCCAAGACCCATGTAAATACCTGCAGAAATTGTGGCACCAATCATTTCCCAGCCGGTAACACCATGATGAATAGTGAACCCTAATATTTCATTTGGACCAAAAACATTTCCAGTTGAA
>JBGCDX010000123.1:0-4265 GCA_045105815.1 Gammaproteobacteria bacterium | reverse complement strand
ATTCAGACTGATGCCAAATATTGATGCATGGGTAATAGAAAATTCATTTATGTTGCTCATTAAAGCTGCGAAAGATTTCAATGTGTTTGACTACGTATGGACGATCAATTTATCTGGGCAATCACTGAATGAGCCAAATCTTGATGAATTGATTTTATCGCTTGCAAAAAAATATCAAATACCTACAGGCGTAATATGTTTTGAAGTCACCGAAACGGTTGCAGTAAATAATTTACAAGATGCAAGACATATATTAGGTATTCTCAGGGACCAAGGTTTTAAATTCGCTTTAGATGACTTTGGCGCGGGTCTAAGTTCATTTTCCTACTTGAAGAACTTGCCTGTTGATTACCTTAAAATCGACGGTGCGTTTATTAAAGGAATTGTTGATGATCCATTTACTCATGAAATTGTTAGAGCGATTAATCAAGTAAGCCAAGTTCGTGGCCTCGAAACCATTGCTGAGTTTGTAGAAAACGACGACATTATTCGTTGTATAAAAGGCATTGGTATTAATTTTGCACAAGGTTATGGCGTTGGTATGCCAATACCACTTACTGAACAATTAAATGGCTTAGGTCGTGATAAATTGCAATTTGTAAGTTAATTTTGATTGTGTTTACTTCTATTCATGTTTTATATCACTCGTATAAAGTAAAAGGTTAAGTTTTGTGAGTGCTGCAGAAGAATTTATCACTCAAGAGATTATGCGCAGTCGTGTAGGCGTGATGACATATCTAGCGCCTCGCTCAAAATTAATAGGTGATTCGGTAGATAAATTCAAATCTATTGTGTCGGAATGTATTGATAATAATGAAAATCATATCGTCGTAGATTTAACTACTACTTCACTCATTAATAGTGAGGCACTAGAAGCATTACTTGATACGCAAGATGAGTTAACTAAATTTGGTGGCAGCATTAAGCTCGCGAATGTAAAAGATAATATATTGGAAGTATTTCAAATTACAGGTTTTAAGAATGCGATTAGCATATTAAAATCAGATGGTCAGGCATCTACCATCACGTCCATTCAACCAGATTTTAAAGAAAATGTAAGGTTGGGTGATATTCTATTAGCGAAAGGAATAATAACAGCAGAGCAAATAGAAGAGGGCTTAAAGCTGCAAGAAGTCACTGGTAAGAAGCTGGGCCAAGTTATTGTAGATCGTGGCTGGGTTACGGAGCAAGATATTTTAAAATCGTTGTCAGAACAGTTATCAGTACCCTATATACGACTAAGAGCAGATTTATATGATCCTGAAGTCGTAAATTTATTAGATAAGAATATTGCTAAACGTTTAAAAGTACTTCCACTATTTAAAGTAAGAGATGAGCTTTCTTTAGCTACCGCAGATGCTCAAGCGGTCCCAAGTTTTAATGAAATTGAAGAACGTTTAGGTTGTCGTGTGCGTCCTATACTTGCAAGACGTGAAGATATTCTTGATAACATAAATGATGCTTATTCAAATAGTAATTTTGCATCTGAATTTGTTGGTGAATTAGAAGAAGATTTTGAGGTAGTTGATAATCAACTAGATCACGACTATGCAGCAATTGATGAAGTCGCAGCAGCAAGCCCAGTTATTAATCTAATTAATTCAATTATTCAACGAGCAGTACAAGATCATGCGAGTGATATACATATAGAGCCAGCACGTAGTAAGTCACGTGTACGATTTCGTATTGATGGCTTGTTGTATGAAGTAATGTCGCCTAAAGCAGAATTACATCCCGCTCTAGTTTCACGTTTGAAAGTCATGGCGAATTTAGATATATCGGAACGTAGATTGCCTCAAGATGGGCGGATACAAGTTAATACACAGGGCCGCTCAGTTGATTTGCGATTTAGTTCATTACCTGGATTATATGGTGAAAAAGTAGTATTGCGTGTATTAGATAAGAATCAAGCTATCTTAGATGTTAATAAATTAGGTATGTGTGAAGAGTCGCTTGGTGTCTTCACAAATTTATTAGACAGTAGTTATGGATTGTTATTGGTTACCGGTCCCACTGGAAGTGGTAAAACAACTAGCTTGTATGCAGCAATAAATTATTTAAACTCGATTGAAAAAAACATTGTAACGATTGAGGAGCCAGTCGAATATCAAGTAGATATTGTTAATCAAAATGAAGTGAAATCTAAAATAGGTCTTACTTTTGCAAAAGTATTAAAGCATGTGCTGCGTCAAGATCCAGATGTAGTCATGGTGGGTGAGATCCGCGAACGTGAAACAGCAGAAATTGCAGTACAAGCAGCCCTCACAGGGCACTTGGTTTTATCTACGTTGCATACTAATGATAGTGTGGGCGCGATCAACCGAATGATTGATATGGGAATTGAACCCTATCTACTCTCTTCAGCCATGATTGGTGTAGTCGCTCAGCGTTTAGTGCGAGTGATATGTCCCGCATGTAAAACAAGCTCGTTGGCGCCTCCAGAACTTGTGAAACGATATGGTTGGCCAGAGGATGAAGCGATACGATTATATCGAGGTAGAGGTTGTATAGAATGCTATGACTCAGGATATAAAGGTCGTATTGGAATTTATGAATCTCTAAAAATAGATACAGAATTACAGCAATTAATCATCACAAACCCTAGTCGTGATCAATTAGATGCCTACATTGAAGGGCAAAGAATAAAAACATTATTTGCAGATGGCTTGAAACGAGTGCGTGAAGGAGTTACTACCATCGAAGAAGTAACTCGTGTAGTGAACATAGGGTAAGTACACTAAAATGCCTATCGAAATAAAATCTCATGCTTCAGATGACGTGGATGAAGGTCAAGCTAATGCATGGCAGAAAAATATAACACTATTTACTGCTAAAAAAGTGTCTTCGAAAGACAGAATATTTCTATTCCAGCAAATTCAATTATTACTTCAAACAGGCACACCACTTTATGCAGGTTTATCTGCATTGCAAAAACAAATTGAAAAACCAGCAGTTAAAAATCTAATTAGTGAATTAATTAATACCATAGATGAAGGAAAAACATTTTCTTATGCTTTATCAAAATATCCAAATGTCTTTACATCAACACAAGTAAATTTGATATCAGCCAGTGAAGAAGGTGGTTTTATGGGTGAAGTGTTGCAACAGATACTAGATATGGAAGAACGTCGAGAAAAACTGAGAAATACTTTGATTTCGGCAGTATCTTATCCTTGTATATTAGGATTATTTTCTCTTGGTGTAGTGGTGTTCATACTTACTTTTGTATTCCCTAAATTTGCGGAGATGTTTGAGAAAATACACGATACTTTGCCGGTTACTACTAAATCACTTATGTGGATGAGTGGGGCTTTAACGAATCATTGGTTGATTATTTTAGTAGTTATCACAAGCTTAATTTTAATAGTGAGTAAGTGGATAGGCAGTAAAACAGGCAGGGTATTTATTGATAATTTTAAATTATCTGTTCCTGTGATTAAAAGTGTATTTACACAATTATATCTCGTGCAATCACTACGTGTTATGAGTTTGTCTCTCGCGAATGGTGTAAGTGTGATGGATACTTTGGCGGATTGTAAAAATACGGTACAAAACAAAATTTATCAAAACTTTTTAGAAGATGTAGAGCTTAAAGTACAAGAGGGAAGTGGAATCAGTAGTGGGTTTTCACGGGCAGAATTTATTCCTCCGTTGGTAAAACAAATGATTACCACAGGTGAAGAAACGGGTAATTTGCCGATTGTGATGGGAAAAGTTGCAGACCATTACGAAAGTGAGTTATTAAAGTATTTGCAAACCTTATCTAAGCTTGCTGAGCCGATTATGTTGATATTGATGGGAGGTCTAGTGGGGATAATCGTTAGCTCACTAATTTTACCTATATTTTCTTTATCTCGAGCCGTCCACTAACTGTTCATAAATATCTCATCCAGAGCAATAAAGTAATTCATGTAACTATCTGAAAATATCAATATTATTGAATATCCTTCAATTTTCCACTCGTTTATACCAGGCATAGGTATATTTCGAACATTTATCAAAATTGTGAACTGAATCATTCAAAGACCCTGCACAACTGCCGTTAACCTAAAAGTATAGGTTTGCATAAAATATTTTAATATTGAGAGGGTTTTTAAAATGAGATTATCAAAAGTTAAACAAGCGAAAGGATTCACCCTTGTGGAGCTTTTAATTGTGGTGATTATATTGGCGATTTTAGCCGCGATTATCGTGCCACAATTTTCAGCCAGTACCAATGATGCAAAGGCAGCCGCCTTACAGTCAAATCTAGCGAATTTACGTTC
>JBGCDX010000122.1:0-5379 GCA_045105815.1 Gammaproteobacteria bacterium | reverse complement strand
ACAGGGGAAAACCGCTGTAATGCCTACTATTGTTAGAACTTCTAATAAACCCTATAAATGGAAGATTGGCAGCACGACATTAGCCAAAGTAGCCAATGTTGAAAAAATGATGCCACGCAGTTATATCACTAAGGATGGTTTAGGTATAACTGAACGTTGTCGAACCTACTTGCAGCCACTCATAAAAGGTGAGGCCTACCCACCATATAAAGATGGCTTACCAAGGTACGTACAATTAAAAAATATTCAAGTTCCTAAAATTTTGAAAACAGAGTTTAAAATTATATAAATTGCATGAAAATTATAAAGGTGAAGTTTAATTTTGAAGGAACCTTTTCTTCTTATTTTCTAATCTTTTGCGAAATTCCTTGTTACCATTAATCCTGTGAGATAACTTAAGATTTGCATGCTCAATAGCTAAATCAATTGCAGTAATAACATTCTCTGATATAAGCTCAGTAATCACTACGGGTTGATTCTTAATATCAGCTTGAACACGACAACATATTGCCATCTCATCTTGTTCACTGTCTCCATGAGAAAGCCTAATATTTATTTTACTTATCATGTATTGTTTCAGACCAAATTCTGATTGAAATCTTCTCACAATATGCTGTCTTAACTTCTGACTAGACTCAAAGCCCTGAAAATCTATATGTATTTCTTCCATATTATTCCTGTTATGACTTGCTAAGTAATTAATTATAAATATCCTGGAACAGCAGATATCCTCTAGAAAGTAACCGCACCATACATATATCAAACAAAATAACCCCCGACAATGATCAATCGATAGATCATGCCGAGGGAATTACCTTGGGAGGAAGTAACAATGAAACCAGAAGTATAGTAATTAATACTGATGTCATCGGTTTTCAAGGTAAATTCTTTTAAGTCATCATTTAAATTATTATCACATTATAGTAGATACATTCTAAGCCCTAGTGCTTACACAATAATTAGTTCGACTACCCTTCTATTTAGCGCTTTATATATTGCTTAATAAAAATAAAATCAACCCTAAAAATTGGGGCTCAACTGATCGTCAATGCAACAAGCTCACTCTGTTATTAATATCTACAACAGCCTTAAATTATGAAAACGTTGTTTTACACTTACCTAATTAAGTTGACTGAACTGAACTGAACTGGATTGTGGTTATTCAAATTGTGTAATTTATCTATCTTCTGCTTACCATCAAATTGAGCAACATAAAAGTCTGGATTTACATATACAGATTCAAATACCCACTTTAATGAATTCCTCGCTTCACGATAGTTTTCTACACCAAGTGCTTCACGCGCTGTTATTAAGCTTGCATAAGCAAATGCGTAATCAAAATAGGCTGAAGTATCTCGAACTTCTGATTTGGTAGCTTCTTCACCATGATATAAAACACCTGATTCAAACTTTCCATAAAGCGTTGGAAACTTTTCTTCATTTGTCAAAACTTCTTTGCCCAAGCGTGGATATATAAACCAATACTCCTTAGACTCTTCAACTAACAATGGGCTTTTTAGTTCTGCATGAGTATCAGGCGACAAATTACCTTTAATATCTCTTATACCAGCAAGTGCTTTTTCAACATAAGAAAGTGATCGAGCTGTGTTGCTTTCAACTTGTGCTAGAGAAGTTTCTACATTCATCAAAACCTCTTTTACAAGTTGTTCAACATTCCCAGTCTTAATATCAGAACCTGTGTTTTTTACTTCAGCACTGGCAAATATCGGTATTATTAATAACAGTAAGGCAATAATTGGGAAACCAAACGCTTTATTTTTATTAATATTTGTTAAAACTTTATATTTCATGAAAAATCTCCAGCTAAGTTAGCTTCGTGTTTAAATAATCGTAATGTTCTATGTTTAGTCTTTTGTTTTTTTAATTTTCTTAGTTCTCTTAACAATCTATTAAATTTATTTATTCTCCTTGAAACATTTAATTTCGCTCTGGTTGAGGCTGCGAGTACTGCTGCATAAAGGTCACTAGATTTTTGTTCGGCATATATGACCGGTAGACCTCGGGTTTGAACTTGGATTTTACAAAATCCGACTATTCCTTGATCAGCATCGCTTTCATTATGTAATCGCAAGGTTATTTTTTTAACATCACGCTTCAAATTTCCATACATGTGTCGAACGCGTTTTTCTATTCGCTTATGTAAATTAGTAGAAAGTTCTAAATTCTTTGTTTGAATATCTATCTGCATAATTAATCTATAAGTCATTAAACATACATTTAGACTAAATGCACTCAGCAATCGGCACAATTCGTTTATTTTTGATTCATAGTTCGATATTAATATATCTAACATCTATGTCACTGATTTCTCTATATATATATATTTAAATAGATCGGTTTTAACGTATTATTTATAACAATTAATCGACTTTTCCTTATGTTTATATTCGGGCAACATACGCTTATTAATATAATTAAAGTATTCACATAACTATGCGCCACCTTAATTACAATCATTTACTATATTTCTGGACCGTTGCACGTGAAGGAAGCATTGCTAAAGCTTCCGAGCATTTACATATAACACCGCAAACAATAAGTGGACAATTAAAACTATTGGAAGTAACGATTGGTGAAAAACTATTTCAACGCCAAGGGCGTGGGTTGGTACTTACAGATACAGGGCAAGTAGTCAATATTTATGCAGATGAGATCTTTTCACTTGGAACAGAACTTGCGCAACGTTTAAATAGCAAGGAACCGGGAAAACCATTAGAACTAAATGTCGGTGTAGTTTTTTCTATCGCTAAATTAATTGCTTATAGAATTTTAAAACCTGTTCTTGGCCTGGAAGATACTATTCGCATCATTTGCTGGGAGGGTAACCTAGAAAAATTATTAGGTGACTTAGCTGTGCATAAATTAGACCTTATATTATCAGATAGTCCACTTCCTACTGGATTAAACGTTAAAGCGTACAATCATTTATTAGGTGACAGTACAGTATCTTTTTTTGCACAAAAACGCCTAGCAGCGTCATACCGTAAAAAATTTCCTGACTCATTGGATGATGCACCAATGCTTATGCCAGTTAAAACAAGCGTATTACGCCGCAGCTTAGATGACTGGTTTGACCAAATTAATGTCTCACCAAAAGTGCTGGCTGAATTTGACGATAGCGCACTGCTTAAAGCATTTGGTGAAGCAGGTGTTGGTGTTTTCCCAGCACCAACAGCCATCACAAACGAAGTTGAACGAATGTATCATGCAAATATAATTGGCACTGTAGATGATCTAAAAGAAACCTATTATGCGATTTCACCTGAAAGAAAAATTAAACACCCTGGTGTAATTCAGATTACTGAAATAGCTAGATCACAGCTTTTTAACTAGCCTTATGACTGGCAGTAGATTTCGTTGAAAAATTTTCTAGTAATTAGGTAATACATGAAATAGTTTTTACACTGGCTGCAAGTGCACCTTCTAAAAACCCGTTATTGTTATTCGCTGATTCAGAACCTGACCAAATTAATTGGTCACCCCATACGCTTTCTGCCACATTAACAATATCGTTAGTGGGATGAAACTTAAGAATCTCTTGATCATATTTTGTAGAAGTATGCGTGTCAAAAGCCCAATCTTTCAGGTGCACTTCAACCGGCTGTGATGCCAACTCACCAAATAATCGGGTCAATTGAGCAATAGCCATACTACTTAATTCAGCTTCTCTTTGTTGTCGATGCACAGCTTGCACACTGACAAATCCAAACAATGCATTCAACTCTCCATTCTTTGAAGAAGCATCATGAATTTCTTGCAACGGACCACGATGGCTAATTACATCTCCTGAAAAACCTGCAGCATTCCAAAAGCACTCCTTATAAACAGCAATAAATTTTGCGTGACCTGCCATCCAAGTTGCCACAGCATTAAGTTCATCTCTACGTGTTTGAGAAAATTGGGGTACAAATTTAATTGAATCTAACGCTATTCTAGGAGGCAAGGCTAGCACTACAAAATTACTACTGATAACTTTAATAGTATCGTTCACCAAAATTGTACTGCTTATTTTTTCTTGCTTATATTCTATTGCAGTAACCACAGCATTACTTGCAAGAGACTTGGACGGAACCTCATGACTTAAGGCAGTGATAATTTTTCGCATTCCACCCTGCATGCGATATGCACCAGCCATGGATACACCCGCTATTCCACGTTGCACATTCCCTTGGCTATCCTCATAAAGTGCATCACCATCACCTGCTTGCATATAGACATCTGCAGACAATCCAAGCTCATTAATAAGCCCTAAGATATTCGACTGACCTGGCCAGAACCAACTTGGTCCAAGATCGAAAGCTGCAAGCCCCGAATCATATTCAGTATGCTCTTTTTGTGAATTACCTGCGTTATAAGAAAGAATTCGTCCGCCAAATCGATCTCGCGCCTCTACCAATAAAAAACTAATACCTTGTTTGTGTAATTCATACGCAGTGTGCAAACCACTTAGCCCACCACCAACAATAAGTACATCAACCTGATCTAAATCTTTACTCATTAAAAAGTTTCAGACTGAGGTCGTAAGTCTAGCTCATGCGTCCACGCACTTGGAGGTTGTTGAATTAGTTGCAAATAAGCTTCGGCAACATCTGTTGTAGACATCATTTCTGATGGATCAAGACTATGAAGTTCGCGGCTTCGTGAAGTATCGAGAATTCCATCTAGAATTACATGTGCGATATGTACACCTTGCTTTTGATATTCTCGTGCTAATGATTGCGTTAAACCTCGCAATGCAAACTTAGCTGAAGCAAACGCAGAGAAATTCGCACCACCACGTATACTACCCGTAGCACCCGATACAATTATTTTTCCACACCCTTGTTGTAACATTCCTGGGATGACTGTATGTAAAACATTAATTGCAGAAAGCACCATTGACTTCCAAGCGAGCTCAAAATCTTCAACCGACGTTTCTAAAAATGGCTTGATATGCAATTGTGCAGGATTATGTATTACCACACTTGGCGCTCCAAATTCCTGGACTATCTCATTTAAAACACTTTGCAATAATTTGCTATCAGAAACATCCACTTGTTTAGTTAAGGCCCTATTTTTATTGATAGCATCTGCTTCTCGATTCACAGACCTATTTAAAGCAACCACTTGGTATCCTGACATAGATAAAACTTTAATTAAGCTGTTACCTAAACCTTCACCTGCACCTACAACAACCGCTAAAGACTTACTCATAAGAACTTAACTCGCACCGGATTGCCAAATAATTATTTTTACAACCAAATAAATAAAGACATGTAATAAAATCGCTAAAATTAGTCCAACAGCAATGATCGGTACCAAATTTTCATCCGACATAGCATCTCGTTCATGGTTCTCTTTACTCTGAACTCCCACAAA
>JBGCDX010000121.1:0-15015 GCA_045105815.1 Gammaproteobacteria bacterium | reverse complement strand
AAATATGATTAATTTCTTGAAGTATCTGAATTATCAAGTAATTTACTCATTTTACTCATCCCGCATACCGTTCAGAAGTGTAAATAAAGGCATTGTCGCCTACCTATTGCATAGCCTGACCCAGTTGCCAAAATGTCTTTTGACGTCGAAAACCACATAAAGTACGGAATACTAGAGAAATTATGAATCACCCGCTGCAACTCATATTCGTTGACAGCAATCCTAATGATGTTGAACAGATGGTTAGTTCCATTAAAACATCAGGGATTGCCGTACGCTCACGAATTGCGCAAGATGCGGATGACTTAACCACGCTTCTTACGGAAGCGCAGCCACATATTGTCCTTCATGCAATTGAAGACAATGAAGTAACATTAGAACAAACTGTATCCACCATTAATGGCCGCGCGCCTGAAATACCTATTATTGCTTTAACCAATTCAACAGAAATTGACCCTGTTGCATACATGCAACAAGGTGCTACGACTCTAGTAAATAAAGATAATACCGAACATTTACAACTTGTTGTGAATAGTGCAGCTAAAACTCAATTCCATATTCAGCAATTAAAAGAAGTTGCAGAAAATTGCGGTGAACTTGAAACTCGTTGCCAAAAACTTATGGAAAGTTCCCGAGATGCAATATGTTACTTGCACGAAGGAATGCATACCTACGTCAATACTAAATACTTAGAAAAGTTTGGACATAGCAATAGCGAAGAGCTCTATGGACTGTCCATCATGGACCTTATATCTCCTGATGATCAGTCAAAAATGAAAGACTTGTTAAAAAAGTTTTCCAAATCAAAAGAGGCTGGCGAAACTACATTAACATTCAAAAAAGAAAATGAAGAAACATTTACTGCAAAATTTAGCTTTAATTCAGTAACGGTAGCTGGCGAAGAATGCATTCAAATTGTTATTCAAAGCCCAGGAGAAGGCGGCGGTGACACCAAAGAATTAGAAGATCAACTTAGTTATCTTAGTGAACGTGATGTTCACACTGGATTCTACCATCGCAGATCCATTATGGATCAGCTTGATGCTGCTGCTAATGCAGCCAAACAAGGAAAAATATCTCAAGCCTTTATTCAGATCGACATTGCCAACTTCAACGACATTAAAGACAAATTTGGTATTGCTGCCATTGATAAAGTAAGTAGCAATGTAGCTAATGCATTGCGTGATTGTTGCACAGAAAATGAAACTTTATCAAAATTAACTGAAGAGTCATTTGGCGTCCTTACTTCAAATATTGACCGTAAATTCTTACATGCATTTGGTGCAAACGTTATCAAACAGTTAGGTGAATTAATGACCACCTCCGGTAGCGATTACATTTCTATCAAGCCTGCGGTAGGTGCAGTTACTATTGACCAATTCACAACAGACGTCCCAGATATTCTAAACAAAGCTAAAAACTGTTGCGATGAGGCTTGGGAAAAAGACAGAAATGAAATTGTCATCTATGCCCCAGATGACGCCCAAATGGGCGAACAAGAAAAAGACGAACGATGGACACTACAGTTACGTGAAGCGGTAAAGGAAAACAGACTTGCATTACTTTACCAACCAATCATTAGTTTGCACGGCGAGCCTGGAGAGCGTTACCAAATATACACCGCACTCCATAATAAAGACAATGAACTAGTCCCAGCCAGTGAGTTTGTAATGCGTATTGAACGTACGGGCTTTGGCAAGATGTTAGATCGCTGGATTATCTTAAATGCATTGAAAAAACTCTCTGAGTTGCGCACAAAAGGCGCTGATATGCGCTTATTCATTAAATTGAGTTCTAACTCAATCCTTGATAAGGATCTACCAAGTTGGTTAGAGGCTCAATTTAAAACAAATAATATCTCACCAAGTTTTGTTTGTTTTGAAATAAAAGAGCAAGTTTTAATTTCAAACTTTAAAGAATCAAAAATACTTGTTAGTGCACTACAAGAACTGAAGTCAGAAATCGCGATTGATGCTTTTGGTGCAGGCGACAATCCATCTAAAATTCTAAAGGCTATTCCAGCGAATTACGTGAAGATTTGCCACAGCTTAATGTCTCAAGTGAGTGAAAACCAGGAAAATCAAAATGCTATTCGTGAAATCGCTGAAGCATTAAAACCGATGGGAACAAAAGTCATCGCTCAGTTTATAGAAGATGCAGACACCCTATCTATACTATGGAGTCTAGGCATAAACTACACACAAGGAAACTTCCTACAACCGCCTAGCGAGCAACCAAACTACGACTTCTCGCTCTAAATTGCTTCTCAAAAAAAACTGAATATCTGAGAAACCATTTTAGGGTTATTGTTAACCAATCATTCCTGTTAGCAATATCCTACTAATTATTTTTCTATTTGTTATTTCGTTCTAATGATTTCTCTAATGATTTCTTAGAGCAGCAATGCGATCTTCTAATGGTGGATGTGTACTAAATAGTTTTCTAAACCCTTCTTTCATTCCACCAGATATCCCAAACGCCGCAAGCTGACCTGGTAATTCTTCTGGCTGATGCTGGGCCTTTAAGCGCTCTAATGCGGCTGCCATTTTTTCTCTTCCCGCTAAGTCAGCACCACCCGCATCTGCACGAAATTCGCGCCTACGCGAATACCAACCTGCAATCATAGAAGCTAAAACTCCTAATATAACTTGTGCAATGATACTGGAAATAAAATAGCCTGGACCAAAACCACTTCTAGATTTAAAAATCGCTTTATCAACTAGCATGCCTACTATTCTAGACAAGAATATTACAAAGGTATTTAACACACCTTGTATCAAACCCATAGTAATCATATCTCCATTTGCAACGTGACTGATCTCATGCGCCATAACAGCTTCTGCCTCATCACGACTCATCGCATTTAACAAACCCGTACTTACCGCAACCAACGCATTATTACGCCTCATTCCTGTTGCAAAAGCATTAACTTCAGGCGTGTCAAAAATCCCAACTTCAGGCATACCAATATTCGCTTGTTCAGCTTGACGTTGAACGATATCCATTAACCACTGCTCTGATTCATTAGAGGGCTGTTCGATTATTTTCACGCCCATAGATCGCTTGGCCATCCACTTTGAGATGGCTAATGATATAAATGACCCACCAAAACCTATCAGTAGAGACATAATAAAAAGCCCTGTTAACTGCCCCGACATACCATTTTGAGCAAGAATCTTATCCAACCCAAAAACTTGAGCTGCAATACCTAAAACCACCACAACCGCAAAGTTTGTAGCAATCAATAAAAATATTCGTGTACCCATCAGTAAACCCTCATAAAACTATAGAAAATGATCCATATAAAAATCCTAACTCAAGCTTAATCTTAGCCAGTCTAGCCCAAACTTACTCCTGTTCTTCGTCTTCGAAATGCACCTCAACAGCATCAATATTTCGATACCCTTGAGAAAGCTTCAAACCTCTTTGACCACGCTCACCTTCAAAAGTGTCAACTTCTTCACCTTTCATCTTCTTTGTACGCTTACCAGAGTATAAAGTAATCGCCTCGCCATCCTGAACAAGCGCAATAGCGCGCATAGATTCTTCACCTATCGCCACTTTTTTGCTTGGTATATTGATGATCTTGTTACCCTTACCTTTTGGCAAGATTGGCACATCACTAATTGGAATGACTAGCATATTACCCTCAGAACCAATCGATACCACCCAGTCTTCTTCCATCTCACGCACACGTACCGGCGGCATAGCATGAGCACCCTTTGGAACAGATAGGACCACTTTCCCCGCACGATTACGGGTAAACATATCTTCAAGCTTACCTACGAAACCATAACCAGCACTACTTGATAGCAAATAAAAATCAGATGGATCACCCATCATCACGCCCACAAAAACCGCACCATCAGCAGGCTTTAACTTACCACTCAGTGGCTCACCTTGCCCACGTGCAGAAGGCAACGTATGCGCAAGCAATGAATAGCATCGTCCCCTTGAATCAAAAAACATGGCATTTTGATTTGATTTTCCATAGGCATGAGACTGATATGCATCCCCAGACTTATAATTAAGCTCTCGCGCATTCACTTCATGACCTTTCGCTGCTCGCACCCAGCCTTTCTGTGATAACACAACTGTTATGGGTTCAGAAGCAACTAACTCAGATTCATCAATTGCCGTTGCAGCATCACGCTTAACCAATTTAGACCTACGATCATCCCCAAACTCTTCTGCATCATGAATGAGTTCTTTTTTAACCAATGTTTTCAATCTTGCACTAGAGCCTAGCGTCTGCTCGAGCGATTTACGCTCAGCATTTAATTCTTTTTGTTCAGCCTTAATTTTTATTTCTTCAATCTTTGCCAAATTACGCAATTTCAAATTCAGTATGAATTCAGCTTGCTCATCACTCAGTTTGTACTTAGCAATTAATTTAGCTTTTGGATCATCTTCAGTACGAATAATCTTAATGACTGCATCAATATTTAGATATGCAACCAACAAGCCTTCTAACTCATGTAGTCGCTTGGCTACTTTATCTAAACGCCATTGCAATCTTCGCTTTACGGTTTCTGTTCGAAACACTAACCATTCTTTAAGAATATCGCGAAGATTTTTAACTTGAGGTCGGCCATCAATACCAATCATATTTAAATTGGCACGATAGTTACGCTCAAAATCAGTAGTTGCAAATAGGTGCGACATTAAGTCATCCACATCGATACGATTACTTTTAGGTGTAATAACAATTCGAATAGGGTTTTCATGATCAGATTCATCACGCAAATCTTGAACCATTGGTAATTTCTTTGCTTGCATTTGCTGAGCGATTTGCTCAAGCACTTTAGCGCCTGACACTTGATGCGGTAAAGCAGTCACTACGATATCTGAATCTTCTTTAACATACACTGCACGCATTCGCACTGACCCATTACCAGTTTCATAAATTTCTTTGATATCTTTAGGGTCTGAAATAATTTCAGCATCAGTGGGATAATCTGGACCTTTTACAAATTTACATAGATCTTTAACTGTTGCCTTAGGGTTATCTAACAAATGTACACATGCCCCTACCACCTCTTTGATATTATGCGGCGGTATATCAGTAGACATTCCTACTGCAATGCCCATACCACCATTTAATAAAACATTAGGTAATCGTGCAGGTAAAACAAGTGGCTCTTGCATCGTGCCATCAAAGTTTGGCACCCATTCCGAAGTACCCTGATCCAACTCTTGTAACAACGCTCTAGCGTATCGGGTTAATCGTGACTCTGTGTAGCGCATCGCAGCAAAAGATTTAGGATCGTCTGTTGAGCCCCAATTACCCTGACCATCTATAAGCGGATAACGATAGGAGAAAGATTGCGCCATTAACACCATCGCTTCATAGCATGCACTATCACCATGCGGATGATACTTGCCGAGCACATCACCCACCGTACGAGCCGATTTTTTGTGTTTCGACACGGCCGACAGACCAAGCTCAGACATCGCGTAGATAATTCTGCGTTGAACCGGCTTCAATCCATCACCTATATTAGGCAAAGCACGATCAAGAATTACATACATGGAATATTCTAAGTACGCTTTTTCTGCAAACTCGTGAATAGGCAATTTATCCGAAGGATCAAAATCCAGTTCTATGTTATCGCTCATAATATATTCATTTAATATTCTAAATTTCTTTTCTAGATTTCTACCAGATTACCTTTTGTTTGTAACCATGCGCGTCGATCAGCAGAGCGCTTTTTAGCTAGCAACATATCAATCAGCTGAAAGGTTTCTTTTACATTGGTTAAGGAAAGCTGCACAAGACGACGCGTATCTACCGCCATAGTAGACTCTCTTAATTGCATGGGATTCATCTCGCCCAAACCTTTAAAACGTGTGATGGTTACCTTGCCGGTTTTCTTTTCAGCTTTAATTCGATCTAGTACGCCTTTTTGCTCTTCATCATCCAACACGTAGAACACTTCTTTACCTACATCAATTCTATATAGTGGTGGCATCGCCATATAAACGTGTCCCGCTTCAACTAGATTCTGAAAATGCTGCAAAAATAATGCACATAGCAATGTCGCAATATGCAAACCATCTGAATCAGCATCCGCAAGCACGCAAACTTTCCCGTAACGTAGACCAGATAAATCTGAACTACCTGGCTCAATTCCAATTGCTACAGAAATATCATGAACTTCCTGAGAAGCTAATACTTGATCAGAAGACACTTCCCATGTATTTAGTATTTTTCCACGCAACGGCATAATGGCTTGATAAACCCTATCTCGCGCCTGTTTAGCAGAACCACCTGCAGAGTCACCCTCTACTAAAAATAATTCAGTGCGTGATAAATCTTCCGATGTGCAATCCGCAAGCTTGCCAGGTAATGCTGGTCCGCTAGCAATTTTCTTACGAACAACTTTTTTACTTTTTCGTAAACGAGACTCGGCATTACTAATTGCAAGTTGTGCAATTAATTCGCCAGACTCAGCATTTTGATTCAGCCAATGCCCAAAAGAATCTTTAGCTACACCTGCTACAAATACAGCAGTCTCTCGCGAGCTTAAGCGCTCCTTAGTTTGACCTGCAAATTGAGGCTCTTTTATTTTGACCGACAATACATAACAAAGCTTCTCCCACACATCTTCAGGTGTAAGCTTTACACCTCGTGGTAACAGTTTTCTAAATTCACAAAACTCCCGCAATGCTTCGGTTAAACCTGTTCGCAATCCCGAAACATGTGTACCCCCTTGCGCTGTGGGCACAAGGTTCACGTAACTTTCTTTTAAGCCTTCTCCATCCTCCAACAACCAACTAACTGCCCATTCTACTGACTCTTCCTCACCTTCAAAATGTTCGCAAAAAGCATCTGGCGGTATGCGCTCTAAACCTTCAATGGATTCCAACAGGTAATCTTTCAGACCATCTTCATAAAACCACTCATGTTTTTTCTTATTTACTTCGTCATCAAAACTAATTTTCAAGCCAGGACAAAGAATCGCCTTAGCACGCATCGTGTGTAACAACTTGGAAACAGAAAACTTATCAGTTTCAAAATACTTTGCATCTGGCCAAAAGCGAATGGTCGTTCCGGTAGTTCTTTGTCCAACGGACCCTACCACCTCAAGTTTTGAACTTTTCTTTCCGCCTTTAAACGCCATATTGTATTCTTTGCCACCACGACGCACCCAGATTTCCAGGTTCTTTGACAAAGCATTTACTACTGATACCCCTACACCATGCAAGCCACCAGAAAACGAATAGTTTTTATTTGAGAATTTGCCTCCTGAATGCAGTGTGCTGAGAATAACTTCTACACCAGGCAGTTTAAGCTTTGGATGTTTATCAACCGGCATACCTCGCCCATCATCTGCCACCTCTAGTGAACCATCTTTATACAATTTGATATCAATAGACTTTGCAAAACCCGATATCGCCTCGTCGACACTATTATCAATGATCTCGTGCGCCAAGTGATTGGGGCGGGTAGTATCGGTATACATTCCAGGCCGCTTACGAACCGGATCCAATCCACTCAATACCTCAATATCTGAAGCGTTATATTTCCCTGCCATTTAATTTTCCAAAGTTAAAACTAATATTTATTTACTGTACTGTTATGTGCTTAATAATTGTAGGAATGAAACTACAACAGTATGCTAACCGAATGGTAAATCTTACATTTAATTCAGCAAAAATCTAATATGGTCAATTCTAGCAAGACCATTATTGACAAGACCGCTCTGGCCATCAATCCTCAGGAGAATATTGCTGTATTTGCATCGGCCGGCAGTGGTAAAACTCATCTCCTTGTCCATCGAATACTGAAGCTGTTACTAAGCGGAATAGAACCCTCTCATATTCTCGCTATCACTTTCACTCGTAAAGCTGCAATTGAAATGCAGGAACGCTTAATGAAAGTACTTGCAGATTGGGCAAAAGCAGAAGATTCGCAAGTCAAAACCATACTGCAAAGCCTATCTCACCCACACGATGGCGCAAGCATAGCAAAAGCTAGGAAATTATATGAAGAATTATTATTTTCTGAGTATGAAATACGCATCACTACATTTCATGCGTTTTGTCAGGATATTTTAAAACGATTTGCTATTCATGCCGGCGTACCTGCAGGCTTTCATGTTATAGAAACCAATGATGAGGCGAAACAAGAAGCGCGAAAGACACTATTCAAAAAAGCACAACAAGGTGATCAAGAATTAAGCAATTCTCTATTTACTCTGTTACGACACTGCAACACAGTTAATAACGTCAATGAGGTGCTTGATACTTTTATCAACTCAAGAAGTGACTGGAGAAGTTTTACTGAAAATCAAGCAGACCCAACTCTTTATGCATACAAATGCTTAAAACAGCTCATCTTTCCCAAGCAGCATGATACAAGCAATGATGTACATTCACTCACTCCTGCATTAAAAGAATACTTATCTTATATATCTACTCATAAAACGAAGACCTATCAATCTTATAGCGAAATATTGTCATCAGTTTTAGAACAAGGCCTGATTAAAAATACTCAGTTAAATACAATAACTACTATTTTCTTCACTAGTAAAATGGAGAAACGGGAAATCAAAGCCAGTAAGACTCTTGAAAAAAGTTTAGGAGCAGAAAAAGTACAAGCATTTATTTCACTGCATGCATCTTTAAGTGAAAAAATTTCGGATCATCTGGATCTGCTCAAAAAAGAAGCACTACTCGAATTCAACCAAGCTTGGTTTGATGCAGGACACCAGCTCCTTGAGGAGTATCAAAAAATAAAATTTAGCCAGCATGCATTAGATTTTGATGACCTTGAATGGTATACCTATCTGCTTCTCAATCAACATGAAAGCGCCGCCTGGATTCAGTACAAACTAGACCAGCGCATTCAGCACATATTAATTGACGAATTCCAGGACACAAACCCCACTCAGTGGAACTTACTATTCCCATTACTGACTGAACTCGCCATTGATTCACATGAAAATCACAGAAGCTTATTTTTTGTTGGGGATGCTAAACAATCCATTTATGGGTTTCGACGTGCGAATTCAGATTTGCAGTTTGCCGCCGCCGAGTGGGCAAAAGAAAATCTTAACGCACAACTTCTAGAAACTGATGACTCATATCGCTCATCTCCCGCGATCATAAATTTTGTAAATAAGGTTTTTTCCCAACAAAATGTTGAGCTAAACCACTTCAACACGCATCAAGCTATTCAATCTGAATTATGGGGACAAGTTCAAGTTAACTCACTCACACAAGCGGAACATGAAAATACAGTAAGACCAGAGCAACAAAGTTTTCGCAATCCATTACATGAAGCCAAGGTAAACATTGAAGACAATAGTCACCAACTTGAAGGACAACAAGTCGCAAACAAAATTAATGAATTAGTTTCAAACGCTACACCAATAATGGATAACCAGGCTCCTAGGCCCATTCAATATAAAGATATTATTATCCTTGCCAGAAACCGAACCCATCTAGCTCAACTTGAGCTTGCATTAAGCGAGCAACAAATTCCATTTAACAGCGCTTACGATGGTGAATTTCTAAGTAGACTTGAAGTACAAGACATTCTTTCATTACTAACCTATCTAACTCAGTCACACAATGACCTAGCCTTAGCACAAGTACTTCGTTCGCCCTTATATGGAATGAACGATCAAGACATGATGGAAATTGCCTGCCTGCCTGAAGACTCTTGGCATGAAAAGCTAAAATCCTATATCAAAATATCTAACAACTCATTAGCCAAGCAAGCCTATGCGCAACTACAACACTGGCGCAGCATGTCCAATACATTGCCTGTGCATGACTTGTTAGATCACATCTATTTCGAAACTAACCTATTGTCGCGTTACGTAAGCAATCTACCTAAAGAAGATGCTGATGGATTAAACACCCAAGTCATCGATAATTTAATCACCCTCCTACAACTGAGCCTAGATCTAGACGCTGGGCGCTATTCCAGCATTCAGTCATTTTTAGCCTCTTTGCAAACCAGTCAACCAACGGTTCATTCAAGCACCGGGCAACTTCAGCAAGACCAGAATACTGTACAAATAATGACGATTCACTCGGCCAAAGGGCTTGAGTCACCTGTAGTTTTTCTCGTCGACACAGGCCCAAAAAAACCACAACCACATACTTATAAATCAATTATCAATTGGCCGTCACATGCACGACGGCCCGAGCAATTCTTCTTATTAGGGAGAAAAGATAGCGTTGATAAAATTTCACAATCCATCATTGATCATCAGATAGATACTCACACTAAAGAAGAATTAAACTTACTATATGTTGCACTTACACGTGCAAAGCAATATTTATACATTAGTGGGACTGCCTCTAAACGATCTCCAGAAAACGCTTGGCACTACATTATTAGTAATGCACTTGGTGAAGAATTTAAAAATGATGAACAATCTGTATGGACCTCTGATTATGGGTCTCTGCCTTTAATTGAAATTGCAGAACCAAATCAAGCGTCCTATCAGCCATCCATCACCTATGACTTAAACAAGCCATTCCCAGCACATGAAGGAGTTGAGGTTGAAAATAAACCAGAAGCCTTGGAGCATGCAAATTATGGAACGCTAGTACATAAAGTGTTTGAGCTAATAGAACCAGAAAATTTCCAAGAACATGAAATCCTAAAGATTAAAGTTGAATCTTCTCTTGGAATTAAGACCAAAAAGCAGGAATTTGAAAGCGCAGTGCTAGAAGTTAAGAATTGCTTAGAATCAACTAACCTAAATCAAATATTTAACTCAAAAAACGACCAAGAAGTTTTAAAAGAAGTACCGATCAGCTTCATCAAAAATGGAAAAGTTTTATACAGAATCATTGATCATTTAGTTATCGATAAAGACCAAGCATGGATAATTGATTACAAAACCACTAGAGATGTGGACATCGATACTATCCAAGACGTTGCGCAGCAATATCAGCAACAGATCGACACATACATTTATGCCGTTAAAAAGCTTTACCCAGATAAAATAATCCGTGCATCAATATTATTTACCGCTCTTCCAATGCTCTATGAGCTTAAGCTATAGAGCACTGAATTTGATCTTGTTGAATAATATTTTTCTGAGTAAAATTTATTGTGTAATTCTTGCTAACTTAATTTGCTTTTGCTTGCTCGTCTAGCATAGCCGCCAAATCTTTTGCTGGGCGATAACCAGGGATCAACGTGCCATCATCTAAAAGCAATGCTGGCGTACCTGTCACACCCAACTGTTGACCGACATTAAATTGTGAACCAATTGGGTTGTCACAATTAGCCTCAGGCAAACTTTCACCTGCTTTAGCTTTCGTCATTGAAATCAGTTGATCTTTTGCACACCAAACGTTCACCGCTTTTTGAAAAGATGGGGTGTTGGGCCCGCTGCGTGGAAACATCATGTATCGAACTTTTACACCGTAACTATTCAGTTCTTTCATTTCGGCATGTAATTTTCTGCAATAGCCGCAATCAATATCAGTAAACACGGTTAATGTATGACGAGTTTTCTCAGGAGAAAACACGATCATCTCCGACTCGTCCAACTTACCCATTAATCCTTTTCGAATATCTGTGCGTGTGGTTTCAGTTAGGTTTTCATTGGTATCCAAATCAACTAATGCACCCTGCAATACATAACGACCGTCGCCAGAGGTGTAAAAAATATCAGAGCCAAACACCACTTCATACAATCCTTTAATAGCCGTTGGCTTTATTGATTCTGGCTTATCTTGAGGCGCCACCTTCTCTAAGCGCTCAATGATATTCGCAATATCTTCTTCCTCACCTGCCGATACAACTTGCACGCAGAATATGGCAATAATGAAAGATATAATTAACTTATACATTGGAATTTCCCTATTAGAATTGAATTGGATATGTGGGCTTTTATAAACCCTACTATATAAGACCGGGAACTTGGAGAAAAATTTCATCCTTTGGAGTGGAGAAATTACCCGCTGAACTAGCTCCCAAACTGCTCTTCAAGCCATCTACCTGATTTATCCCCTAGGATGATGTTTTTGATGCAACTCCTGCAATCTCGCCTGGGCGACATGGGTATAAATCTGCGTGGTGGACAAATCACTATGCCCGAGCAACATTTGAACAACTCGCAGATCAGCTCCATGATTGAGCAAATGAGTCGCAAATGCATGCCTAAGGGTATGTGGTGAAAGATGTTTAGTGATACCCACATTTTTCGAATGTTTTTTAATTAAATGCCAAAACGCTTGGCGTGTCATAGCAGTACCGCGATTCGAAACAAATAACGCATCACTCTGACGATTATTCTTCAAAAGATCCGCACGCGCATCATTAATGAATCGTGAAATCCACTCATTCGCCTGCTCACCAAATGGAATTAAACGCTCTTTGTTGCCTTTACCGGTTACACGGATCACACCATGATTTAAGTTCACCTGACTTAAGGTTAAACCAATTAATTCACTCACACGCAATCCACACGCATACAACACTTCCAACATCGCTCGATCTCGCACACCATGAGCTTTATTAACATTAGGTGCTGCAAGCAAACGATCCACTTCTTCCTCAGACAAAGTTTCGGGTAGAGGCTTGCCTAATTTAGGAAATTCAATTTGCGAAGAAGGATCTTTTTGAACGGCACCTTGGCGAACAAGGTAACGATAAAAACGACGAATACTGGATAACAGTCTTGCTGATGTTCTCGGCATACTGCCCTGTTGCACACGATACGATAAATAATCTAACAAATGATCTCGTCGTGCTTCAGTAATATTAACGGTCGCCTTAGACAACCACTTAGACAAGCCAATTAAATCATTTCTATATGCAGATAAAGTATTTTCACTTAACCCATGTTCAACCCATAAGGTATCCAAGAAAGCCTCAATAACAGGCTGATCAGGTAACATATAAGAAGTATCACTCATAAGAATATGAAATATTAATTTTAAATACTCGCAAGGTAGCTCCTGTACTCTTCTGGGCTAGTTCTTACCAACTCACTTCAGCGAAATCCGTTTCAAATTATTTTCATTCTTTTAGCTATTTAATAGCTATACTCATCTAACAAGACCTAAGTCTATGAATTCCGCATAATAAAATCAACTTTTGTAAGTTTTAACCTTTTCATATGCAAAACCAAAAAAAAGACAACCAACAAAATAACAATCAGCATGTTTCATTAAGAAGACGTTTTGGCGCAATGCTCTACGATTTTTTTTTATTACTTACCGTAGTGTTTGTTGCTTCATTTATAATCGTGATACCAACTGGCATCAAACCTGAAGACTCATATTTCTTTTTATTTCAAGCGTATATCTTCTTTACTGCATACCTTTTCTTTGCATGGTTTTGGACACATGGCGGACAAACTTTAGGAATGCGCACATGGAAAATCAAACTAGTAAATGAAGACGGCTCTTTAGTTACTTGGAAATCTGCATTATTTCGTTTCGCAATGGCCATAGTATCTTGGTTGGTGTTTGGACTTGGATTCCTTTGGAGCCTATGGGACAAGCAACATCGCACTTGGCATGACATATTTTCAAAAACACGCTTAATTCACACCTAATCAAACTCATTTATTTATTCCATGCAAAACAAAGAACCAGAAAAACTGATAAAACGACATCAAGAGCTGACACATTCGGACGCCATGAAAGTGTTGTCACACGTACAAAGAAAGTCAGGCGAATGGATGATCAATACAATAATGACAGAAGGTTGCGATGCACCCTTTCGTTACAAACGCAAGAAAACCTACCGAGACCTAACCGGTCAACGTGTCAATTTAACCTATTACCCAAGCAGTGAGGATGTAGCCGGCTTTGAAATGGAGATTATGAATGTAGTTAGGATCAAAGTTTCTTAAATAATTATTAAAACCTACTTTCGACCAATTAGTAAGTTCATGGATGTACGCACATAAGACACATCCTGGATGATGTTTTCAACTTAAATTTTTTTATGACGAATGTCCGCTTTCGGCCATTAGCGGTGGTCATTCAAGCTTAATGTCTTTTATTTGTGATTCAGCTTTTAGTATTGAAAGTATACTTTGCAGACATTCATCATCCTTAGTCATTTTCCCAATACCAAGTAATCGTTCTTTTAATGGTCTCTGTTTCTCTACTTGGATGCACCATTCGCCCTCATGTGCTTCTTCTAGTTCTGCACTCGCACCAATAAGATATTTACTACCTTTCCATTCAACAAACGAATACCAACCCCAATCTTCTGTATCGGGTTCATCCATCTTCATTTGATCTGTTACTTTGTTTCTCAAATAGCTTAGAACAGATTGCCCATAGATAGGGTTAATAGGATTTTCATCCTCCTTTGGTACATCAAACATTGATGTTGTAAATCTAATTACAAATGACATTTATAAGTTTTGTCCGCTTTCGGCCAATAGCGGACATGCAATACATCTAATCCATATTTGTTATTTTAAGTTCGAAGAAGGTTTTTGCTCAACCGCGGCCTTAATATACTTTTCAAGAATTTCATATCCATTGCCATCTAAAACCAAATAATATCCATGCAAGTTCTTCTGGAATCCAAATAATTTAACATAGAGAGGAAGGAGCTCTAATGTATTTACGCCCTCACTAGCAAGACCTTTCTTTATGGCACTTATATCTTCGTTTAAAGAAGCAGTCAGAGGGTCAATTATTCCTAAACTGTATCCTGAAATTAACGCATTACCCATTTCTGCCGCAAAAGCGTTATCTATGTAAATTACTTTCCCGTCTTCTGTGCTCGACATTTTAAATGTTCTAGACTTGTATGTGACACTAAGATTAGCTAATGAAAACTTACTGCAACCAACAGTAAGTTCATAAGGTTTTTTACAATTACCACCTTCAACACTGTTTGTTGTTGTGATTTCAGGATGAAGTCTGCTAGAGCAACTTTGCAATGCAATAAACATCATAATAATCAACAGACATTGAAATCGTTTATTAAATTTATACATTATTTGTAGCATGGATTTATATATTTTTTCATTTTCTCTAATGTCCGCTTTGGGTCGTTAGCAGACATTA
>JBGCDX010000120.1:0-4551 GCA_045105815.1 Gammaproteobacteria bacterium | reverse complement strand
CCGACGGCAGGCGAGGGAATAGGTATTGACCGATTAGTAATGCTTTTTACAAACTCACATACAATCCGAGATGTTATTTTGTTTCCCCATATGCGACCTCGTTAGACTGCAAATTATGCAACTATTTTACTAAGATTCTATGGCGCTTCTGTGCTTTTTAAAGAATAAGGAAGTGTAAGCAGTGTAACTTTAGGCCCAGCAGAAGGTTCAAGGTGTAATTCATCATCACTTTTTTTTGCTGTTCTCAAAACGGCCAGTGCATTACAAATGTCATCGCTGGAGTGTTGTGCACTTACTATTTTACCTACAGGTTGTTCTCCGTCTTTTGCTGAGAAAATATTTGTGCCAGGAAGAGGGCAATTTTTAGTGCTTATGCTAACGTGATACATGCGGCGATTCGGTTTGCCGAGATAATGTGTTCTTGCAACTATTTCTTGACCTGGGTAACAGCCTTTTTGAAAATTTACGCCACCAATAAGTTCTAAGTTAACCATTTGTGGAATAAATGCTTCATTTGTTTCTGCGGTAACTTGTGGGATTCCATTTTGAATATCATGTAACTCCCAAGTTTTATATGTTGATGCGGTTGTATGATTTGAGATTGATTGCCAAATCGTTTTTGCATGTTCAGCTTCGCTAATTAATAAGAACCGTGAGCTTTCACTCGGCATGCAAATGACTGTTGTTTCTTTTTCATGCGTTGAAGTGTTTGTCGACTCAGGTATTTGTAAGCCATGTTCTTTTAATGTTGATGCTGAAGCAGGCCCTGCTAATCCTAATAAAACATATTCATCAGAAACATCAGATAAATCCACTTTAGCCATCAACTTAAACATGGTGAGCTTCTTTAATACAGGTTCTAACACATCACGATTTAAGATTAAGTAGTAATCATCATCTTTTTGAAACACTCTAAAAATTGCGAGCATTCTACCTTTAGGGTTGCAGTAACTACTAAGTTGGCTGTTATTGTTAGTGACTAAATTTAAATCATTTGTGAATTGTCCATGTAAGAAGGAAAGTGCGTCGTCACCACTTGCACGGATAATGCCTAGATTGGATAAGTCGCATAAGTAGGTATGTTGCGAATTGAAGCTTCTGCTATCTGCACTAGTAAAGGATTCTAGTACTTGCTTGTCTATTACAGCGCCTTGAGTAGTGATAAATTCTTGCCAGTTTTGATTCATAATGATTTGTTTAAAATATAGTCAAACTAAATAAATAACACCTAAATAACTATTAAATGCTTCATGTTGGCTTAAATCTAACATAAAACAATGGATTAAATTCATTTAAGCGATTGTAATTATTCGCATTTCTTTAGAGATATGTTCAATAACGTCCGTCAATCGGGTACTATTCAGAGCATAATAAATCGATTTAATTGCCTCCTTATAGTTGCGGGAAATTTCATTAATTGAATTTGGCTTGAGGCAAGCATTTAACAGTCTAAGAGGAAAAACATGGCTAACCTAGAGCGGCCATTATCGCCACATTTACAAATATATAAGTGGCCATTAGCTATGGCAATTTCAATATTGCATCGTGTAACAGGTGTTGCGCTAGCTATTGGTGCAGTATTAATGGTGGCTATTTTCGTTGCTGTTGCGTCAGATCCTGAATGTTATGAGTGGATTCAAGGTGTGCTTGTCAGCAAAATTGGCAAAGCTTTTTTATTCCTTTGGACCATTGCACTGTTTTTGCATCTGTTTAATGGAATTAGGCATTTATTTTGGGATGCAGGATATGGTTTTGAAAAGAGCACTACTACAAAATCAGGAATTTGGGTGCTAGTAGCTACTTTTGTGCTGACCCTTGCTGTTTGGGGCGTTGCATACTATTGCACCAGTGTATAACGAATAATTAACGTAAAGATTTTACTATGTCATTAAGAACACCATTATCAGAAGCTAAAGGACTCGGTTCTGCAAAAGAAGGAGCTGCTCATTGGTGGCTGCAAAGGCTTACGGCTATTGCATTAATTCCGTTAGCAGTTTGGTTAGCATTTGCCGTGAGCATGTTGGGTGATGCGAGTTATGAAACTGTTCGCGCTTGGTTAGAAACACCCTATGTCGCGGTCTTGTTAATTCTTTTTGTAGTGGCAACATTTTATCATTCACAACTTGGTCTGCAGGTGATCGTTGAAGATTATGTGCATGGCTGGTTAAAGGTTGTTACGTTAATTTTTATCAACTTTCTTTGTGTCGCACTAGCTGTAACTGGCATTGTTGCGCTATTAAAAATCCTTTTATAAAAAATTTTTCTATGAGTAAAGCTTATAATGTAATTGAGCACGCCTACGATGTAGTTGTAGTGGGTGCGGGTGGCGCAGGTTTACGTGCTACTTTGGGTATGGCAGTGAGTGGTTTGTCAACTGCATGTATTACAAAAGTATTTCCAACGCGTAGTCATACTGTGGCTGCACAAGGAGGCATGAGTGCAGCGTTAGGCAATATGGGCGAAGATGATTGGCGCTGGCACATGTATGACACGGTCAAAGGTTCTGATTGGCTCGGAGACCAAGATGCAATTGAATATATGTGTCGCGAAGCAATTCCAGCTGTTGTAGAACTTGAGCATTATGGTGTTCCATTCTCTCGTACCGATGAAGGTAAAATTTATCAACGACCATTTGGTGGAATGACCACGCACAATGGAGAAGGTATTGCACAACGCACTTGTGCCGCAGCAGATAGGACTGGGCATGCAATTTTGCATACGCTTTATCAACAGTCTCTAAAACATAATGCAGAATTTTTTATTGAGTATTTTGCTACCGATTTGTTAATGGATGATGACGGTACCTGTAAAGGTGTTATGGCCTGGGATTTAGCAACCGGTGATTTGCATATTTATCGTGCGCATATGGTGTTACTGGCGACAGGTGGCTATGGACGCACCTATTTTTCATGTACGTCAGCACATACTTGTACGGGTGACGGAAATGGCATGGTTTTGCGTGCAGGTTTACCGCTGCAAGATATGGAATTTGTTCAGTTTCATCCAACCGGTATTTACGGCGCGGGTTGTTTGATTACCGAAGGTGTTCGCGGAGAGGGTGGTTATCTTACCAACTCAGAAGGTGAACGTTTTATGGAACGCTATGCGCCCAATGCAAAAGATTTAGCTTCACGTGATGTAGTGAGTAGATCTATGACGGTTGAAATAAATGAAGGCCGCGGCATTGGAGAAGATAATGACCATATTCATCTCCACTTAGAGCACTTAGGTGCAGATTTAATTAATGAAAAGTTACCGGGCATCGCCGAATCAGCTCGAATTTTTGCTGGGGTAGATGTAACTAAAGCGCCGATTCCTGTAATTCCTACTGTGCATTACAATATGGGTGGTATTCCAACAAATTACCAAGGTGAAGTGGTTACCTTGAAAGATGGTGATCCGGATACAGTGATTCCTGGTTTAATGGCGATTGGAGAAGCAGCTTGTGTATCAGTGCACGGTGCCAATCGATTGGGATCAAATTCGCTGTTAGATTTAGTGGTCTTTGGAAGGGCTGCTGCTATGCGTGCAGCCGAGCTAGTTAAACCAAATCAGCCCCATAGCGAGCTTAAGAATGGTGCAGTTGATAAAGTAATAGAACGTTTTGATAAAATACGCCACTCAAACGGAAGCGTTAATACAGCTGACTTGCGTTTAGAAATGCAAAAGATAATGCAAAATCATGCTGCAGTATTCAGAACGGGTGAGTCAATCGAGAAAGGATTGGAAAAGTTAAGAGCTTTGAATGATCAAATGGATGATCTAAAGGTTACAGATCGTTCAATGATTTGGAATACAGATTTGGTTGAAACATTAGAGCTTACCAATCTAATGCCGCAAGCATTAGCAACCGCACAATCGGCATTGAATCGAACAGAAAGTCGAGGTGCGCAAGCACGAGATGACTATCCAGATCGAGATGATGATAACTGGATGAAACATTCTTTAGTCTCGGTTGATGAGAAAGGTAATGTCACAATTAACTATCGTCCTGTACACATGTACACGCAAACTGATGATGTAGAAGTCATTCCGCCAAAACCACGTGTCTATTAAGTAAGGGCGTATTTAAAAAGGAATCACAATGGCGAAATTTACACTTCCTGCAAATTCAGTTGTTAAACCTGGGAAAACGTTTAAGTGTGCGACTGGAAGTAAAAATATTAAAAAAGTAACTGTCTATAGATTCGAGCCAGAGACGGGCGAGAATCCTCGTACAGATACCTATGAAGTCGATATGGACGACTGTGGTCCAATGATACTCGACATTTTGATAAAGATTAAAAATGAAATAGATCCAACTTTAAGTTTTAGACGTTCATGTCGTGAAGGTATATGTGGTTCATGTTCCATGAATATAAACGGCTCAAATACACTTGCATGTACAAAAGCGGTGGATGACTACAAAGATGATCTTAAAATATATCCTTTGCCACATATGTCAGTGGTTAAAGATTTAGTTGCTGACATGACTAACTTTTATGCTCAGTACGCTTCAGTTAAACCGTGGATGCAATCTGATACACCCCCTCCACCAGACCGTGAAAGATT
>JBGCDX010000119.1:0-26984 GCA_045105815.1 Gammaproteobacteria bacterium | reverse complement strand
TCATCGCGATGAAATGTACGTAGCGGGTCTTCACTCGCTACATCACTAAACATCTGCAGTTCACTTTCTAGCTTCCAGCTATCACCAAACCTTCGCTGTAATTCCACCCGAACACTTTTGCTACTATAATCAAAATCATAGAAACCACCTGCAAGCAGTTCTGTGTATTGTGCATGATTTAGCACATAACGCAGTCCTAAAAAGATATCGTCTTGAAACCCAGTCATTGCATCTTGTTTACGATCATCAGAGTGATACTCAGATAGCACACCTACATCAGCACCACCCTCACTAACGCCATAAAAGGTATATTCAAAACCTCCTACCGCTGCGGTGAAGTCACGCCCCTTTCTCGTTTGCAAAATAGACTCAAGCTTCAATGTCCAGTTACCGGCAATAGTCTGTAAATCAATTCCAGTTTGGTCAATCAAGCCATAATATGGGATAAGCTCGACCCCACCATTTGAATTCAAAGTAGGTTGTAAATCTGGTATGCGCGAAGTACCACTAAAATGCGATAAACCTAAATCTACCGGTCCAAATTGAGTTTTTAGTCTCACAGCCCAATCCACATGGCGTTCTTCAGCACCAGACTCATATTCTTCTTCATCCGTATCGATCACCAAACTTGTACGTAACCTTCCTTTTCGCCCAGGGAAGGTACGCTCACGAAATCCAGGCAAGACGTAAAATTGAACCACACCCCAATCTTGTAACCAAGTAGTCTCAATCATAGGTTGACCCAGCTTGTCTTCCGTATCTAAATTTTCTACAAGATCTGTCTGATTAATAATATCGACTAGATGTTGGGACTCTGTTACTCCCCAAAATACTTTAGCAACACCAATGCGCCATTCCCAATCCCCCAGCACATGCAAGTAATGGGCTTCGCGAATATCAACATGAGAGCGTTCAGGGTCATTAGAATCTAGTCGCACAAATGGCTTAAACGTTATGGCACGCAACCCATTATTCCAGTCTTTATAATACTCAGGCTCAATAGCTAGCGATAGATCACCATCACGTTGATCATCAAATTGCGGGCTTTGCCAAAACGCTCGACCTTGACCCGAAATATAGCCTGACCAAACTCCCTTTGAGTTAACCTCGGCAATTACTACTTGAAATAATGTTAGTGACACAACACATAACATTAGTAATAAAAAAGAAAGATTTTTACTAAAAGCAGACATACTTAATGATTAAATTTTTTTATTAGACTTAATAAAGGCTTATCGAAGTCTTGGCAATGCATTAGAATTAAAATCACGCTCTGATATGTCTGTCTTTAATTTATAATTTGACCACTTTAACGTAGTCTCTTTCCCTGTTTGATGATTAACCATAAACATCTCGTCTGGACGCCAATAGTAATCTAAATACTCCTTGTAGCCTGAGTACGTTAATGTTTTTAACTTAGAATCTTTGCGGTCATAGAAATCAATTTTAACCACGCGATACTCAACCTTGTCTATCCAGCCAACCTGGCGTGTATAACCTGAGTATTCATATTCAGGGTAACGCTCTATTACATAACACTCCCATTCTCCACAGTCTTCGTCACGCAAATATTTATATGAATATTTTTCCACTTCTTGTGAACCAAGGTCTTCGAACGCAAACTCACTGCCCACAAAAGGACCAGATTTATTGCGTGAATTAATTCTTTTTACACGTTTAAGCGCCGGCAAATACAACCATTGATCATCTGGCTCTAGGCCATGACTATAGGTTAGAACTGCAGTGTGCTTCACATCTGCGGGGCGATCAAAAATAGATAAAGTTTTATCGCCATCACCCTCCACCTCTAAAGTACGAGTGCGAATATAACGCGTACTTTCTTGACCTTGACGGTTACGTAACGTCATCACCATTTCTGCAGTTTGAGTTTCAAATCCCGTATCACGTTTATCCGCAGCGATGGCAATAGCCAGCCCTTTCTCCTCAGGGGTTTCGGCTAATGCGTTTCCAATATAGGAAATAAAACTAACCGGCAGTAGCCAAATCAGAATCCATCTTTTCTTCATCTTGGTTCTCCTGTTCATTATCATCACTCTCCAAGGCAATTAATAATGGTGGTAAAAATAAGAAATCTATTATTAACGCAATCACAATTGTAATAGCGGTCAATAAACCCATTGCTGAGTTTAATTCAAATGCTGACATAGACAGCACCATAAACCCAGCTGCTAAAACTAATGTGGTAACTAATAATGCAGTTCCAACATTTTCAAATGCATAACGCACCGCTTCTGTAGGAGATAGGTTCTTTTCACGTTTCGCTCTTAAATATTTACTCATAAAGTGCACAGTGTCATCAACCACAATTCCCAACGTCATACCTGCAACAATAGACAATGCTAAGCCTATTTCACTATCAAATATTGCCCATACTCCAAATGCCACTCCAATTGGGGCTAAATTCGGTATTAAGCTAAGCAGACCTAATTTAAATGAACGCAATGCAAAAATTAATATTATAGAAATGAGCCCTAACGCGATCAAAGTACCCACAATCATGCTATTAATATTACGCACCGCAAGATGCGAAAAAATGACTGCTGGACTTGATGCAATCATCTTTATTTCTTGAGTATTGTCTTTAACCCATGCGCGTGATTTTTCTTCAAACTTCAGCATTTGATCTGTACTCAAGGTATCTACCGTTACAGATATACGTGTCGAAGTTTTATCAATATTCACCTGATTATTTAAGTCTAAGCCATATGGTAATGACAATTCATACAAGAGCAAATACTGGGCAGCCAATTCACGATTATCTGGCAAAGTATAATAATCCTCATCATCGCTATGCATATTTTTATTTAAACGCTTAAACGTATCTGAAACTGTATTCACATGCATTACTTCCGGTTGTGCCCGTAACCATTCAGTAAAGCTATCCATACTAGCAATAAACTTAGGTTCGTTAATTCCGCCTGACACATTGGCTTCTAATGAGAAATCCACTGTATACAAACCGGTTAACTTCTCAGAGACATAATCTGAATGCTGACGAAATTCAATAGACTCATCAAAATATTCTACAAAACGATCATTAATTTCATTGCGAGGAATAAGTGCAACAAAAAATACTATAACGATGCCCATCGACCACAACAAAACGCGCTGATTTTTAATTACAAAATCTGCAATATTGCGCATTAAAATAGTTTTCCTATCCTCACGCTGTTTAACCTTGAATGGCAAAATAGCTGTTATCGCTGGCAAGAAAAATATCGACAAAACAAATGCAAAAATAACGCCGATAGCTGTGATATTTCCTAAGTCACGAAAAGGCGGTACATCACTAAAATTTAAACTTAAAAATCCAATTGCTGTAGTCAGAGAAGTTAAAAATATTGGATGAAAATTTATTCTTAATGACTCCTTGATTGACTCTTGCTTATTCATTCTAGATCGCATGGCATTTAAGAATGTAGTAAAAAAGTGCACACAATCTGCCACCGCAAGTGTGAGTATCATAATGGGCGCTGAAGCTGAGGGAGGCGTAAGTTTAAATCCCATCCAACCGGCTATACCCATGCCAGCCATAATTGAAAAAATTATTACCACTACGGTTACTATAGTGCCCGTGAAACTACGCAAGAAAAAAATCAAACCAATGATAATAGCCAGAAATGCAAGTGGTATGAGAGTCTGCATATCATTAATACTGGCTTCAGGAAATGCATTATTCATTATTACAATGCCAGTGGTATAAACATCGATATCTGGATGCGCCTGTTCAAATTTAGCAATCATCTCGCGAGCAAAACTAACCACCTCGGGACCTTCTGTTATTTCATTCTTACCAGGCAGTTCAATTGTAATGTTCACACCCGCCACATCTGACGATTCTGATACCAGTCGATGCAGTAGCAAGGGCTCATTTAAAGCAACTTGTTTTATATATGAAATATCTTTTGCTTCTAAAGCTTCAGCCCTATCAACTAAATCAAGTACTATTAAATCATCACCCTCTGCATAGGTATGCTGGAAGTTAGTTACCGAATCAACTCGAATTGAATAAGGAACTTGCCAAGACTCTTCTGTGATCTCTTTTAATGCACTTAAAAACGATTTATTAAACACATCTCCCTGCTTAGGTTCAAGCATAATGTAGATGTTGTCATTTTTAGTATAAGTATCTTGCAATGTCTCAAATTCAAGCAATTGAGGATTATCTTCACTAAAGAAATACCGATAATCATTTGTAAATACTAAATTCTTACCTCCCGCACCTAGTGCGAAAATAGCAGCAATCGTTACCAGTACAACCAGATAACGCCAACGTAAAATAAAATCTGAATATTTTCCTAACATTTTTTATGCCCTTAAACTTTCTAGATAATCAACCACACTTCTTCCACATTGAAATAAAACTTTTTTACTTTGTGAATTTTTAGCTAAGCCCATGCAACCCTCAAGGCTTGCCACCACCATCGTAGCAACACTCACTACATTGATTTCTTTATTAACAAATCCATTCTCCTGCCCTATCAATAGCGCACTCTCAATACCTTTGCGCCATGATCGATATACGGCTTCGACGCGAGATCGAAAGCCTTCATCAACGGGTGCCATTTCTTGTGCTAGATTATTTAAAGGACAACCACATTGAATATCTTCTTCTGTAATTTCTTTACCGGATTGCATGATGACATGTTTAAATGCGGTTATTGGGTCATCAGCCTCTAATAACGGTTGCACCCACATTTGCTGAATATGATCCGCCAAAATCTCATCAACCACAGCATAGCCAAGCTCTAACTTAGTTGGAAAATAGTGGTACAAGGCACCTTTAGTGACACTTGTTGAAGATAATATTTTAGACAAACTTGCGCCCTGAAAACCCCGCGCATGAATTTCTTCATATGCAGCTTCTAAAATGACTTGCCGAGTCGCAAGTTCTTGTTCAGTATTCTTAGCGCTAGAGGACATGGTTTACACTTTTCATTTAATAACATACCGGTTGGTATGTTATACATACCAACCGGTATGCTTGTCAACAATGCGTGCAACTAATTGATTTAATAATGAAAGATAATAAAAAATATAAAGGTTTATTCATCACTGGTACGGATACTGACGTGGGTAAGACGTACATCGGTGCTCAGATAGTATCTTTTTTATATGAAATGAATGTTCCAGTCTTGCCTCGCAAACCAATTGAGTCTGGTTGCGAACTTATTGACGGTACATTGAGACCAGATGACGCTAACCATTATTTTAATGCAGTGGACAAACAGATCTCTCTCACAAACATTTGTCCATTTAGGTTTCAACCCGCAATTTCACCTCAGCGCGCTGCACGATTGGTCAATCAACCAATAACCATCAAAGAAGTGAAGTACGCATGTTTAGAAAACAGCACAACTGATAGTTATTTATTCGTTGAAGGAGCTGGTGGTTTCTATTCACCATTATGTGAAGATGGACTAAATGCAGATCTAGCTAGTGCACTAGAGTTACCAGTTCTATTAATCGCCAAAGACCAACTAGGTTGTATAAATCACATTTTATTAACCGTTGACGCAATCAAAAAGGCGGGGCTCAACCTTTGTGCAGTAATTCTAAATCAAAAAGATCATACACATGATGATGCGATGGATAATCTTGATGATTTAAAAAAATACTTAGAGATGCCCATATTTTTAATTTCTCACAATGAATTGATTAAAAACAATAAATCTCTTGTGAACTTCCTAGCCAACATATAGTAAATAGATAGAAACAAAAAAGGCTGCAATATGCAGCCTTTTATTAACTTCATTGTGACCAATCTTACATATTGTAACCAGTTTCTTCGTGCTGCGTAATATCAAGACCTTGTGTCTCTTCTTGCTCATCGACACGTAAACCAATCACTAACTTCACAACTTTTAATATTATAAAAGTTGCCACTGCTGTCCAGGCTAATACAGCCACTACTCCAATAGCTTGCACACCTAACTGAGAGCTGATTGTCATTCCTTCAGCAAGGCCTGCACCCCCAAACTGTTCGGCAACTAAAACACCAGCTAGTAATGTTCCTAATATACCGCCCACTCCATGCACTGGAAAAACATCTAACGAATCATCAATTCTCAACGTACGCTTAATAAAGTTTGTAGCAATAAAACAAATCACACCTGCAGATGCACCAATAATAAGTGCACCCATTGGTCCTACAAAACCAGATGCCGGGGTTATCGTACCTAACCCTGCAACCATACCGGTTACGATACCTAATACACTTGGTTTTCCATACTTAATCCATTCAGCAAACATCCATACTAATGAACCCGTTGCTGCACTGATATGGGTAACTAACATCGCCATACCTGCATCACCACTTGCTGCAACGGCACTGCCTGCATTAAAGCCGAACCAACCTACCCATAACATACCGGCACCTGTTACCGTCATGGTTAAATTATGTGGTGGCATAGCGGTTTTAGGAAAACCTTTGCGGTTCCCCAACACCATCGCTGCTACGATTGCACCCACACCAGCAGTGATATGCACTACCAAACCACCTGCAAAATCCAACACGCCCATTTGCCCTAACCAGCCTCCACCCCAGACCCAATGACAAACTGGCAGATAAACAACGACTAGCCACAATATTGAAAACCATATCATTGAAGAAAACTTCATTCGTTCTGCAAATCCACCCACCACTAAAGCTGGTGTAATAATTGCAAATGTCATTTGAAACATAACGAATACGCTTTCAGGAATTGTTCCACTCATTGAGCTACGTGTAACATCTGATATGAAGAAATTTGATAATCCGCCCAACCAGCTATTGAATGAACCACCATCACTAAAAGCTAAGCTATAACCAAATACCACCCATACTAATGACGCTAAACAAGTTATGGTGAAACATTGCATCAATACTGATAAAACATTTTTACTGCGCACTAGTCCCGCATAAAAAAGTGACAGCCCCGGAATAGTCATGAACAATACCAATGCTGTAGCAGTTAATAACCAAGATGTATCTCCCGTATCCAAAGCATCTTCTGCAAATACTAAACTTGGCATTACAATTAATAAGACACTCAATACCCATAGCTTATTCTTATTTAACAAACTCATAACTCTTCCTTACTGATTTTATATTTTATTATTATTTTTATAGCGCATCTTTGCCGGTTTCACCGGTACGAATACGGATTGCTTGCTCAATATTCGTTACAAATATTTTTCCATCACCAATTTTTCCGGTGTTTGCCGATTTAGTGATCGCTTCGATAACGGACTCAACTAATTCTTCGCTTATACCAATTTCTAATTTAACTTTTGGCAAAAAGTCGACTACGTACTCTGCACCACGATATAACTCGGTATGACCTTTTTGACGCCCAAAACCTTTAACTTCAGTAACAGTCAAACCCATTACTCCTATTTCAGACAAAGCTTCACGAACATCATCGAGTTTGAATGGCTTGATAATGGCTGTAATCATTTTCATGACAGCACTCCTTTTGGTAGTTTGCTCGAACAGCGTTCGAGCCTTTGTTTTTGAATTCTTATGATTAGGTTATTAACAAACCTATGTATAAAAGCACTATAAATAATTTATAGTGCGATTGCACTATTGTAGGCATTTTGCATTCTTCAACTATGTTTATATAGAATGCATATGCACTGTTTAAGTGCGCATTTTTTGATGTATTGACTGAATATTGAGCGATGAAGAATTCAATTCGATGAATTGAATAGAAAGATTAAGAGTATAGGGAAGTCAAAAAAAGACCTCCCTACATTCTTTAGTACGGAGTTTATGCTGATTGCTTTTCCATAGCTTCGGTATATTTACCGAGTGCTGCAGAACCATTACATTTTGCACGCCATAATAATGCGTTTTGAGCTTTTTCTACATTTGCAGTCTCACCCATCCAAGTCTTCATTGCGGTTTGTTGTAACGCACGACCGTATGAGAAAGTAAGTGCCCAAGGTAGTTTTACACCCATTGCATTCATTGCATTCAAATGCGCACTGGCTTCTTCATCACTTTGACCACCAGACAAAAATGCAACACCAGGCACCGTTGCTGGTACCGATGCCAATAAGCACTTAACAGTCATTTCAGCTACTGTTTGCATATCTGCCCGATTTTTGGCTGAAGCGCCCGATATTACCATCGAAGGTTTTAAGATCATGCCTTCAAGTGCCACGCCCTGATTCTTTAGTTGCTGGAAAGTTATTCGTTGCGCTAATTCTGTAACTTCATAACATCGTTCAATTGAATGATCGCCATCCATTAAAACCTCTGGCTCTACTATTGGAACAATTCCCGCTTCTTGGCTTAATAATGCATAACGTGCAAGTGCATGCGCATTTGCCTCGATACAAGCCCAACTAGGGATATCTTTACCAATGGTAATTACTGCACGCCACTTAGAAAAACGTGCACCCAGTTCATAGTACTCCGCCAAACGTTCACGTAATCCATCTAAACCTTCGGTAACCTTTTCATCATCATGTCCTGCAAGGACTTTTGCGCCCGCATCAACCTTAATGCCTGGGATGATGCCGTTCTTTCTTAAGTATTCTGCAAATGGAATGCCTTCTAAAGTTTTTTGACGGATAGTTTCGTCAAATAAGATAGCACCACCAATATAATCAGATAGACCAGGCGCAGTAACTAACATGTCACGATATGATTGGCGCATTTCTTCTGTTGTTGAAATCCCTAAGCTTTCAAAACGCTTATTACAGGTTGGGTGACTTTCATCCATAGCTAATATGCCGCGACCTGGTGCGACCATGGCAGATGCAATGATATTGAGTTCTTGAACGTTCATATTGTTTCTCCTATGAGGCCTACTATTTTCTAATTTTTAATTACAAATTTTTCTTAATTCTAACAATTATTGTGGGTCAATTAAGTGACCAACTCGAAGAATCTTCAACGCACTCGTGCCACCATCCACTCCCATCAGATCACCTTTAGTAATAATTACCAGATCATTCTCTTGCACTACTTCACAATTCAGCAATACATCTATCGCTTCCTTGTTCACTTCAGCATGGGTGCGCCCGAGCATATTAAACCTTGCTGGGAAAACTCCTCTATATAGAGTGACTAGACATAATGTTTTCTCATGTCGCGTTAGTGCATAAATCGGTATTGCTGAATTAATTCGGGACATTCTCAATGCAGTTGAGCCTGATTCCGTTAACGCTGCGATGGCCTCTACATCTAAGTTATTTGCTGTATACATTGCCGACATCGCAATCGCTTCATCAACTCTTTCACATTTTGTAGTTGCTCGCTGATCAGTAACTTCTTTCAAAGCATGTCTTTCGGATGCTAGGCAAGTGCGATTCATAGCCTTAACGGCTTCGATAGGATAGCTACCTACCGCAGTCTCACCTGATAACATGACTGCATCTGTTCCATCTAATACTGCATTGGCAACATCAGAAACTTCAGCACGTGTAGGTATGGGGCTATACGTCATCGACTCCATCATTTGTGTTGCTGTTATAGCGAGACGATTTTTTTTATGTGCTAAGTCAATTAATGACTTTTGGACACCTGGCACTTCAGCATCACCGATCTCAACACCTAAATCACCACGACCAATCATAATAGCGTCAACCGCATCCAATATTTCATCGATAGCCTCTAACGCTTCTACTCGCTCAACTTTTGCAATGATTCCTGCATTACCACCACCATCAACAAATAGTTTTTTTGCTACATTTATATCATCTGCTGAGCGAGCAAATGAAATTGCAAGATAATCAACATCTAGTTCAATTGCATGCTCAATATCAACACGATCTTTATCTGTTAAGGCTGGAGCAGATATGCCACCGCCCTGAAGGTTGATACCTTTGTTGCTACTAAGCTCACCACCCATAACAACTTCACAATTTATTTTCCCATCAACAATATCAAACACTCTCAATACAATTCTGCCATCATCGATTAGCAAGGTATCTCCAGGAACCACATCGTTAACTAAATTTTTATAAGTAGTGCCTACTTTATTTTGATCGCCTTCATCAATCGGCATGTTGATATCAATACAGAAACTTTCCCCAATATTTAGCTGAATACTTTTATCCTTAAAAAGACCAACTCTAATTTTTGCACCCTGCAAGTCACCCAACACACCAACATAATAATTTCTTTCTTTACTGAGCTTGCGCAAAGTCTTAACACGCCATGCATGCTCTTCAAACGTTCCATGTGAAAAATTAATACGCACCAAATCCACACCTGCATCCATTAAGTCACCCATTACTTTTTCGCTGTCAGTAGCAGGCCCAAGCGTGGTGATAATTTTAGTATGCCGAAGGATGGCGTTGCGTTGCCGCATTTCTGTAACTAAACTCATTATTCCTCTTTTGTTATTTTTTCTTGACGAACTTATTGCTCATTAAATCTTTGTTCTAGTATTTCTACTGCAGGTAACTTTTTGCCCTCAAGGTACTCTAAAAATGCTCCGCCACCAGTAGATATATACGAAATATTGTCCTCTAAACCAAATTTATCAACCGCAGCAAGTGTATCTCCACCACCTGCGATAGAAAACGCCTGACTACTCGCAATAGCTTTAGCAAGCACTTCAGTCCCATTTGAAAAAGCTTTAAATTCAAACACTCCAACTGGACCATTCCAAACAATCGTTCCTGCATCACGCATTAAGGCGGCAAGTTGCTTAGACGACTCAGGCCCTATATCCAGAATCAGATCATCATCCTCCACTTCTTCAACTAACTTAATTACTGCAGTGGCTGACTCAGAAAACTCTTTTGCACACACCACATCTGTTGGTAGTGGAATGCTAGTATTTTTACGTTCAGCTTGAGCGAGCAAGGCCTTTGCGGTATTTAGTAAATCAGCTTCGTATAATGACTTTCCAACCGGTTTTCCAGTTGCTGCTAGAAACGTATTCACTATACCTCCGCCAACAATTAATTGGTCAACCTTATCTAATAGTGTTTCCAAAACCGTCAGCTTGGTTGATACTTTAGAACCCCCAACAATCGCAACCATTGGTCGAGCAGGCTCAGCCAATGCTTTTTGCAAAGAATCCAACTCTCTCTTTAGTAGTGGCCCCGCACATGCTGTCGGAGCAAACTTTGCTACCCCATGCGTTGAAGCTTGAGCGCGATGAGCCGTTCCAAAAGCATCCATCACAAATACATCACAAAGACTGGCCATTTGTTTAGCCAGTTGATCATCATTACTTTTCTCACCTACTTGAAAACGCACATTTTCACATAGAACTATTTCACCAACATTAAGCTCTACACCTGATAGCCAGTCTTTTTCTAATCTGACATTAAGGTTACATTGCTCTATCAAATAATCTGCGATAGGTTGCAGAGATTGCTCTTGATCAAATTCACCTTCAACTGGGCGCCCTCGATGCGAAAGTATAATAACTTTTGCACCTTTATCTAAAGCAAGTTGAATGGTGGGTAAAGCAGCTTGAATCCGCTTCGCACTCGTAACACGACCTTCTTTAACGGGTACATTTAGATCTTCACGAATCAACACACGCTGATTCGTAAGATCTAAATCAGCCATACTTATTACTGTCTTGGCTTATTGAGACTCATTAAAAATAGAATTTAAAGTATAAATTTTTACCACTTAGCTTTATTTAGCATTCATTAACGCAACAGTAGTATCTAACATACGATTTGAGAAACCCCACTCGTTGTCATACCATGAACACACTTTGACTGTACGAGCTCCCATTACCTTTGTAAGGGTTGCATCAAAGTTCGATGAATGTGGATCGTGATTAAAATCAATAGAAACTAATGGTGCATCCACATAATCAAGCACATGACCATCCGCAGCGTCTTTCATTACTGAGTTAACTTCTTCAACTGTTGTATCTCGCGACGCTAAAAAAGTTAAATCCACTACAGATACATTAATAGTAGGAACACGCATAGAAAAACCATCCAACTTGCCATTCAACATAGGCAATACTAAACCTACGGCTGCGGCTGCACCCGTTTTAGTGGGGATCATAGACATAGTTGCTGATCGTGCACGTCTAACATCACTATGAAATACATCTGTTAACACTTGATCATTGGTATACGCATGGATCGTGGTCATCACACCGTTTTCAACACCAATTTTTTCATGCAAAGGTTTTACCAGTGGTGCTAAACAGTTAGTCGTACATGATGCGTTGGATATAACCGTATCACTAGCTTTAAGCACATCATGATTAACTCCGTATACCACCGTAGCATCTACATCATTACCACCTGGCGCGGAGATAACTACTTTTTTTGCACCAGCTGTTAAATGTGCTGAAGCTTTTTCTTTACTAGCAAAAAATCCAGTACTCTCGTGCACAACATCTACACCTAATTCAGCCCAAGGCAATTTACTTGGATCACGTTCAGAACAAACCCGAATTCGATCACCATTAATAACAATATGATCACCGTCTACCACTACCGTGCCATTAAATTTTCCATGCGCAGTATCATACTGAGTTAAGTGTGCATTCGTTTCTGCATCACCTAAGTCATTTATTGCAACCACTTGAATTTCATTATTGCGACCTGATTCATAGATGGCACGCATAATATTTCTGCCAATTCTTCCATAACCATTAATTGCAATTTTTATAGCCATTTTCTTTCTCCGTACTCTTCTCTTTGTATATTAAATATTAATTTGTTAATTACCCTAGCATCTCCAAAGCATGCTTAATGATATTCTCTTCACTAAATCCAAAATGCTTCATCACTGTTCCACCTGGCGCAGATGCTCCAAAAGTATCAATACCAATTGTACGCCCTTGCAAGCCAACATATTTGCACCAGTAATCTGATACTCCTGCTTCAATTGCAATTCGCTTGTTTACCGCAGCAGGCAAAACTGATTCCTTATAGGCTGCGTCCTGTTGATCGTATACATTGGTATTCGGCATTGATACAACACGCACCTGCTTGCCTTGCTGGTTAAGTTGCTTAGCAGCATCCATTGCGATACCCACCTCTGATCCTGCAGCTATCAAGATGAGCTCAGGAAGACTTTCACAATCATGCAGCACATAGCCACCTTTTTCGATGGCAGCTACTTGTTCTGTGTTTCGCTCTAAAAACGGCAGATTTTGACGCGAGAAAACCAAGCATGATGGTCCATCTTCTCGCTCTATAGCATGCTTCCATGAAACTGCAGATTCAACTGTATCTGCCGTACGCCAAACCGACATATTCGGGATCATACGCAACGTTGCGGTTTGTTCTATAGCTTGGTGCGTTGGCCCATCTTCACCTAAGCCAATGGAGTCGTGTGTGTATATAAAGATATTACGCAATTTCATCAATGCTGCCACACGCAAGGCATTTCGCGCATAATCAGAAAACACTAAAAATGTTGCGCTATAGGGAATAAAACCACCATGCAATGCGAGACCTGAATTTATCGCTGACATGCCAAATTCACGCACACCGTATCGAATATAATTCCCTGACCAATCGGTTTTTGTAAGATCTTTAGAACCTGACCACCAAGTATTATTAGAAGGCGTCAAGTCAGCCGAACCTCCCGCTAGCTCGGGCAATAACTTTGCAAAACCATCTAGCGCCATCTGAGAAGCTACACGTGTTGCCACTGTCTTTTTCTCATCTATTGCATTCTGAATTACTTGCTGAGAATCTTTTTGCCAAGTACTAGGAAGTTTATTCTGAGTACGACGTTCAAATTCTGCAGCTAATTCTGGATGCTTTGTTTTATATGTATTAAATTTTTCTTGCCACTGTGCTTCGGCCTGCACACCTTTTTCAATCGCATTCCATTCACTATAAATAGAATCTGGAATCTCAAAGGGTTCGTGCGTCCAATTTAATTTTTCACGTACCAACTTAATTTCATCATTACCAAGTGGCGCGCCATGTGCATCACCAGTGCCTTGCTTGTTTGGAGCACCCCAACCTATAACAGTTTTACAACAAATAATGGTTGGCTTTGAAGTTTCTTTTCTAGCTGACTCAATTGCGCTTTTTATTTTTGCAGCATCATGTCCATCTACACTTTCAATTACATGCCAACCATAAGCACGAAAGCGCATAGGGGTATCATCGGTAAACCAACCATCAATCTTGCCATCAATCGAAATACCGTTGTCATCATAAAAAACAATTAACTTTCCTAGCTCTAATGTCCCAGCCAATGAACAAGCTTCATGTGAAATACCTTCCATCAAACAACCATCACCGACAAATGCATAAGTATAGTGGTCAACTATATCAAGGCTGTCTTGATTGAATTGTGCTGCGAGCATTTTTTCAGCTACCGCAAGCCCCACTGCATTACTCACACCCTGACCCAACGGCCCAGTGGTGGTTTCTACACCCGGCGTGTCTCCATATTCTGGATGCCCTGGTGTTTTTGAATGGAGTTGACGAAAATCTTTAAGATCATGAATAGAAAGATCGTAACCCGCCAAATGAAGTAACGAGTACAACAACATGGACCCGTGTCCATTAGATACTACAAACCGATCTCTATCCGACCATTGTGGGTTTTTAGGATTGTGCTTATGAAAGTCATTCCAGAGCACCTCGGCTATATCTGCCATACCCATTGGCATACCAGGGTGGCCTGAATTGGCTTGTTGAACGGCATCCATACTCAATGCACGGATGGCATTAGCAAGTTCTCGACGATTATCCATGAAGATTTATACTTATATATATGTATAGAGCCAAGGGTGTGAAGCCTAAAGCCGCTATCTAGTTATTATTATTAGATTAATATAGTCAAAAAACCCTATTAGGACCTAGGCTTTCCGCTATTTTGAGCTGGCGCTATTGTGAAATAGTTACCCCAGAAGGGCAACAACACTAAGTGGGTAAAATTTGCTCGATCAGAGCAATAGTCACTTAATAATCTGCCATATCAGCAGAAAATTGCACCGGCACAGAAAATGTTATAAAAGTATTAGCAGGAATATCGACTAGCTGATTGATATTGCCTGTACCAGTTGCCCCAGTGCCCGCAAGCGCGCCAGTTACACAACTCGCAGTGTTTGGAGGATTTTCAGCGGCGCACGTCCAGTTTCCATTCACGGTAACACCGTCAGGCAAAGCATCCTCTACTCTCGCACCAACTACATTTCTTGGTCCGTTGTTTGTCACAACGATAGTATAGGTAGCTGTGCCACCAGGAGTATAAACAAGCAACCCATCATCTTTTGTTATCGATAAATCTGCGTTGCACTGTGAGGTATCCGATGCATTACTACGATCAATTGTTTCCAACTGGTAACCTGAAATTGCAGATGGCACTACTGCACGTTGCACCACTGCTCCACCAACATATTGCACACGCACCACATAAACATTATCAGATCCGCCAATATTAGCTAAACCAAAATGCGCAAAAGGTGCGCCCTGACTACCATGACCCATACCACCATTAATGTCCCTCACACCTGATATCGGTGTGCCTGAGCAATTAAATAATCTTGCCGTAGCACCTAATGAATCACGATTACTTTGGGTAGCGCGAACAACTAAGTAATTATTATCATTCTGGGAGTTTTGATAAAGCTGATTTGCATTACTATTCTGATTAATAAGAACATCCATATCCCCATCACGGTCATAATCAGCAAAACTTGCTCCTTCGCCATTACCCCCTGCAGTGATACCTTGATTATTTTGGGTAAAAGAGAAACCGCCATTATTTATAAACAATGCATCATTGCCATTATTTCGCGTCGTAAACAGGACATCCATATCGCCATCGTTATCCACATCTGCACAAGCAACACCATCATAGCTACCACTAAAAGTGGCAGCAGATGTAAAATTACCTGCATTTTGCCTATAGGCTGCAACCGGTCCACCATTAGTGCGTACTAAATCAAAATCACCATCACTATCTAAATCACAAAACACTGCCCCACCCTTATCACCATTGGATGCGGTTTCATTAGCTGAAGACTGGCGTGTAAAAGACCCTCCGTTGTTTCTAAACAAATCCGCCTGAGCATCATTATTAGCTGTACCTTGTCGCCGGAAATAAAGATCAACATCACCGTCGACGTCGTAGTCTGCAGACGCCATATAATCACCCGAAACAGCTCCTGCCGAATGGATATCTATAAACGAACCATTTAGATTGCCACCTGAATTTGTGTAAATACGAGTTCCATATTCATGATTTTCAATAACTAAATCTAGATCATTATCTGCATCATAATCTACCCAAGACATCCCCTCAGCATTTATACTTGCGGGAGAATTATGATTGAATGTTCCTGCAAGAGTAAACGTAGCAGAACCATTATTACGCCAATGTCTAATTTGATTATGGCGGTTGATCGCTACATCAACATCTCCGTCATTATCATAATCACCCAACACCACAGAACGATTTAAAATAGAGCTGTTAGTCAGCTCAAAAACAAAGCTTTGATTGAAAGTGCCTGTACAATTTCCAGAGCCAGATGAATTCTGCAAAAACAGGTAACTATTAGCTGTTCCACCACTACGTTCTTCATTCACCACAGCGTCCAGGCATAAGTCATTATTCATATCAGCCCAAGCAACACCTCCATCACTTGCCCGACTAATATTGATTTGGCCGGTTAAATTAAATGGACTTGCGAATACCGAATTGAAAATAAAGCATAACAATGCAAATAAGATGAATTTGATTTGATTTTTTTTAGTCATGAACATGGAATTTTTATTGAAACTATTACCAACAACACTCTCTGATATTTTTGAAAGTATTTTAGTAATCACTCATATCTGACGAATACTGCACCGGCACAGTTATAGTGATGAAATCTCCGACTGCCAAATCTACATTAATCGATATTGGATCCGTATTATTGGGTACCGTATTGCAGCTTGAGTTAACGGATGAAGTCACACAAGTCCAATTTCCCGTAATATTGACACCATCTGGGAGATCATCTGCAATGGATGCGTCTGCAACAGGTGACGGCCCAGCATTCGTCACTTGAATTGTATAAGTTGAAGTTCCACCAGGCGTGTACGTTGCAAGAACATCGTTTTTACTAATTTGTAAATCGGATTGCCAATCCAGTGTCAGCGCAAGAATGGGTTCTGGATCAATATAGCGGCGAATTAATATATTTCTCAGACGCGATATATCTTGTGCTGTCATCACTGCGGCAAAGCCACGCCCCTCATGGTCACCTCCACCAACATCTATGCCACTGACATGCAGATTAGCAGCATCTGGATAACCTAATGCCGCCCAATTGGTAGAATTATCCTCATCCCAAAAAGAAAGATTGGTTGGATTCACTAACCAAGAAGCTAAACCTTGTCGACGCCATTGATTAGCTATCATATTTCCTGGATCTGCACCATCTACTGCAATCGTATTACGCTGATTTTTCATGATGTCGCCATCATGTGTGTATCCTGCTGGAGTACATCCTGGATACTGACCTCGGTTACTCGCGTAGTAATGTGTCGAATTCTCTGCGCCATTCGTTCCACTAGCGATGATTCCTCGTGTCAACACACCCGTTGTCTGATTCAGCTGATAACAGCCAGTGTGAAAAAACTCAGCTTCGATATATACATCACGTTCATCCACCGCTCTACGATAACCACTGGTAAAATTATCGCCCGTATCATACGTGTAATATCCTGCTGCGTTATGCGCTAACGAGTTATCCCACCCTACTCCATGCCATGGATCTATTCTTCCACGGATATAACTTGCGTTTAGATCAACACTTGCATCATCGAACCACAAATAAACATTTGTAGGACTAAGCGCGGGCGGCACACCTGCACCTGCATTACCATAATAAAGATAATAATTATCATCGTTACTTGAAGTCGCAATATTTGCTGACAATGCAAAGCGGATATCAGATGTTGCAGTGTTGCAACCAATTACATGTCTTTCCAGTTCTTGGTAACTTGAACCATCAAAAAATAATATTCGTAAATCGTCACAATCACTTTGCATTTGACTATTCGAAATTAAAGTTGCGGTATCTAAAGCAGGAATTCGAGCTGTGTAATCAACATAACCTTTGTCTGGCGTATTAGCTCCCGTTACAACATCGATATTGTAACGATACTGATAATTTGTATCCCACCATAATAATGTTGCTGCCTTTACACTTCCCATGGAAATAAAAAGCAAAAAACCCAAACTAATTATGAAATATCGTTCAAACATTTCAACTATTTATTTACTTTCTCCACTAGTAATCACCCATGTTAGATGAAAACTGCACAGGTACATTAATAGTTATCGTATCGCCATCCACTATATCAACATCAATTGAAATTGGATCTGTGGTACTCGGCACAGTATTACAACTGGAATTTACAGATGAAGGTGTGCAGGTCCATGCTGAAGTCATCGTTACGCCATTAGGTAAATTATCTGCAATCGTTGCACCAGTCACATCATCTGGGCCATTATTAGTAACAACAATTGTATAAGTACCTGTGCCTCCCGGTGTATACACCAACGAACCATCATCTTTGGTAATCGATAAATCTGCTTGAGGTAAAGGCTCACAAATTTGAGAATACTCAAGTCCATCAACACGAAATCCACCTGCAGCCAAAGTAAATCTAACGAATTGCGCACCATTAGCCGAACCAACACTATAGTTCAGATGTTCAACCCTATCATCGGTTGGATTTGACCCTGAAAAAGAAACAATCGAAGAGAAACTTATATTGTCTGTCGAATCTTGTATGTTTATAAGACCTGATGAATTATCTTGAGCAAGTGAAAGTATAATATTTCCATTCAGAGGTACAATATCTGCAAAACCTAAAGTAACCGATGCAGGTGTTGACGTTAATCTTGGCTCACCACTTCCAGCAACATTTGTTCCTATCGCCAGTATTGCACCTGTCCCATTAGAAATTGTGCCAGTAACACTTCCTGCTGAAGTTGCTGTTGTTGCGTTTCGTGGCACGGCAAGGGTTACTAAGTTTGTTCCAGCAGGGCAAGCTGGTGAACCTCCTCCACTAGCAGTAACCGTCAGGTTAGCACTGGCAATATTTACATTATTTCCAGCATTAGTTTGTAGTGCATTTGTTGCAATAACATTGGACATTACCCCTAGTGTGCTCGAAGTTACATTTACCACAATGTCACAACCACCCGTGGGAATTGTAGCCCCACTTGCATAACGAACACGCGTGTTAGGAATGATTACAACCGATGCATCGGTACATGTTGTAGCAACATTGTTTACTGATGTCACTGTAACACTGGCCGGTAAATTATCATCCAAGTCTGCGCTTAATGTAATTGCATTAGCATTGGTATTACCTAAAGTTATTGTCAATTGACTGACTCCACCAGCATTAATACTACTCGGACTAAATGATTTAGAAATAGTTGGGGGCGCAGCAACAACGGTTATGGCAGCATTATCTTCATCATCTTCACTTTGATCACCGTCATCGTTATTTGGTTCTGAATCTGGGTCTGGGTTTGCAGACTGGGTAATCTCTGCAGTATTTGTTATCGTACTGCCACCTGCAGCAGCACCAACACTATAAATGAGATCTAACTGATAACTAGTATTTGCCGGAACAACCCCAACTGACCAAAGCCCCGTTACACTAGAGTATGGATTTGATGTTGGCTTTGTTGAGCTTGAAGAAACAAAAGTTAAGCCAGATAAGGCATTAATGTTGTCGGTAACTTCTACACCAGATGCAATCTGATTCGCATCATTATTTATAACTAAAATACTATAAGTAACTTCATCACCAGCGGATATAGTACCACTTGCATCAGCATCATTTGTTAATACAGCAGTTTTAGTAAGACTCAGATCAACATCAGCTAACGCACAGGTTACACCCTCATAATCTCCACCAATTGGTATTGAAACCTGCGCACTTGCTGCACCAGTAGCTTTATTAATGGTCCATAAACTATTATTAAAAGCCGAATTAGAGTTATTAGCGCCTGTCGTTCCAATTAAATTTCCCGGCACATCTGTGGACAAGCCTTCCATATCGTTAGGACCACCAAATGCACCCACTAAACTTGCATTAGTAGTACCCACCGCAGCAAAATTTATTGTGTATAAATTATTCGCACTGGAAGCAAACATTGTCCCAGCTTGATCAACCGCTAAATCATCAATACTGCCACTCGTGCCTATTAACAAGTAATCATTTCCACCCATAGCACCTGTTACTAACGCACCTGTAGTTGGGTTTATACGAAAAAGTATTTCTGGTCCAGATGCATTTTGCACACCATACAAATAACCAGTTGAGAGATCAAATGCTAATGCATCCACATCATTCAGACTTCTATCAGAAGTTAGATTACCATTAGCTGCCAACGCTGTTCCGAATGTGTTGGGTGAGGCAGCATACGCACCTGTGTCTAAATTAATTGTTCCCAATCTATTCGCATTAGCCCCATAAACAACACCTGTAATGGGTTCTTTAGCTAATGCTTCAATATTAGATACACCAAGTGGCCCTACATCAATCGCGGTGCTTCCATCAGTTCTATCGACCACAAGCACTAAACGATCACCACTATCTGAAGCTGCAAAACAGCTTTCTGCAGCGCTAACCGTTTCTGCAAACAAAACAGTGATTACAGACATATAAAACATTGCACTGAAAATACGTGCGATTAACTTAACAATATTTCGCATTAGTATTTTCCAGTGATATCGAAGAACCAACCGTGCGCGTCATAATCGTTATCGGTTAAATCATCATCAAAATCTGTAAAGTTGTAGCCTGCACCCACCTTCATGTGCTGGCCAACATGACGATAAACACCTAACAATGCACCATCTTTATTATCATCCCGTTCTTCAGATTCTAACCAGCGATATTCAAACAATGCATCCCATTTCTTAAGCATATGATAACGTGCGCGAGCTACCGCAAGATGCGCTCCAGTTTCAAACCACGTGCCCGAACCACGCTGTATTCTTCTATCACCAGTCTTATATGCGACTTTAGCTCCAACTTCCCACTTCTTAGTTAAGTCATATATACCTTCTACTGCAAAGATATGGCTGCGTTGATCAGCCAATGCAGTATCTTGGCCATCACTCGCTAAGTCATATAGGAAAGTATATTTACCTAAAATATTTAAACGATCATTAAATGCCGGACGATATGCAAAACCTAAGTCCAGTTCTGCATATTTTGCTTCATCATTTTTATTTTCTTCACTATGTGTTGTAGAAAGTTCTAACTTTCCCAACCAACGCAAACTTTCACTTTGTTGCCATTCAATGGTATTCGAAGTTAACCATTGCGTTGCATCTTCATTAACTTGCTTATTATCATCTTCACGGTATTCAAGTACAGTACCAAACTTAAGATCATCATCACGATAGCTCGCGCCCAGGCTGGCAGCACGACGATCAATATCACCTAAGTCATCTTCAATATCATTCTTTTGGAATGATGCAGATAAGCGCCACTCTTCTGTAAGATCAAAATCTAAGCCATATGTACGTGCAACACTTTGTTGTTCATCACCATCTCCAAACTGATTTTCACTATAGATAGACAAGCCATTTTGATAGCGCTTGCGTGTACCAAAGGTCAACATATTGCTACCACCATCCGCACGGTCCGGATCGGTTGCATAACCACCATATAAATCCAAACCATTTGCAGTGGTGTAATTAGTACCTACCTGACTGGTACCACCACTACCAAACCCAGCATCAAGACTTATATTAAGATTAGGAGTGATGTCATATTCACCACCTAAGATTATCGCTTCTCCACGATCACCTGCACTGATTTCTGTTCTCAGCGCAAAACGCTCACTGACCTGTGATTGAATACCAATCGTTGTAAGATCATTTTGCTCGTAATTCCCACTATCCTCTACAACAAACTGCCCTCCACCATATACCGTGGTGTAATCCGTTAAATCATAGCGGAGCTCTGTACCGGCAAGTGTGGCTTCACCATCTTCAATAAACCCTGTGTCATCGTTATCTTCTTCGTGACGGATTTCTGTACCAATGCTTAGCTTATTGGTAACTTGATAATCACCTTGAATACTTAGCGCAGTAAACTCATTTTGACCTTTTCTATCTAGCTGTGTTGCACGTGCACTTAATTCAAGTCGCTCACTTGCAATCCATAAAGCCTCAAGACCTGTATCCGTAGTCTCGATACCATCATCTAGTCGAGCGGTAGAAGAGAAACCTGAGTCACGATCTTTCCACCAAGCTTTCAAATAACCTTCATGATCGGTTACTTCTGCAAAATTAATACCAATCTCTGCGCCCAGTGCTTCACCATCGACATTTCCAAGCTGTGTGTTTAACTTATTAAAACTAATTCCACCATTTGCAGAAGAGAAATTCTGATCAGCTTGTTTAGCCTCTGACTCAGCATACTCAAGTTTCAAATAGGTACCTTTACCTGCACGTAACGTTACATCAGTACCCTTCAACTCATAATCGGCGCCATCACGATCTTCATTTACATATGTGCCACCCAAAGCCACATAATCATTCAACCATGCCTTTCCGCGGCCACCTGTCGTTACATCGTCTGCACTAAACACATCAGGACGATATTCATAATCCGCGAGCAAGAACACATCATTACCTTCAAGTGGAGTATCTTTAATAATCGATGGGCCAGTACCTACCGAAATTTGAGTAAGAGGTCTGGTCAAAATAATGCGGCCTTGGATGTAATCGATATCATAATCACGTCCATGTTCTAAAGTAATGTTTTCTACTACTTGTTCACTATCACGCGCACGCACTTCAACCCATATTTTCTCAGAGCCTTGTACTACATCTGTATCACGCAAGTAGTAAAGAGAACCACCTGTTGCACCAAATTCATTATGTGCTGCAGCAGTTTGTGCCTCGCTACCAAATACTTGAACTTCATGCTTATGATCGCCAAACTTAGTAACTTTCACATTACGATGTTCAAGTTTAGCGCCATATAAACTTCGATTGTATTGCGCAAACTCGGTGCCAGTAAATCCAGTATTGTAGTTGCCCCACAACCCCATACTCTTATCCCAATCTACACGTAAATAGAATGCACCTTGGCTATCAGTGTCATCAATCGTGGTCGAATCATCGCCATATACGCCATAGTATTTATCAGGATCCAATCGGCGGAATATCTCCGTAGGATCTTCTTCTTCAAGACGATCACCCAAGTTATGTAACTCATCTTCGGTAGTATCTAACTGAGCAGTGATTAAGTATTTACCCTTAATCTTACCTTTTAAATAGAAAGCAAGACGACCATCTAAAACAACATCTTCATCAAAATGATCATCATCACCCAATGGCTCAACATTGCCAGATACATTTTGCTCACTTGCAGTTAAGTTAGCCAAACCAATCATGAACATATACTTACCACTAACATCAACATTTAATTCTCGTTCAACAACATCGCCTTCATTTGTATCAACACTAATATTAATTGCGTGCTTACCTATTGGCATGTGTTGCTCGACTACAAACTTACCATCTTCGTCTACGATGGCTCGCTCACCATTAATTAGAAGTTTGTAATCAGGATCTATATCTACACCGCTAATGCGGATTCGAGACCCGTACAATGGAATGGTTTGTCGAATAAGACTAGACTCACCAAAAATTGTATTTATAGAATTCTGCTCTTCATCTTCGCGCGAGAACAACGTTTCACGCTCTTCAAGCTCAGCTAACTTATCGTTTATTACTGCTAGGGTATGAGGGGCTGTTTCATCCATACGACCTTGTGCATCATAAACCTTGAGCACATAAACCAATGTATCATCCACTTCAAGATCAAGCTTTTGTATTTCACTTGCGGACCATTCAACCGGATCTGCAAACCCGATAGAGTTGCCATTCAGTTTAGCTATAGGTCTTACTAAATCACGATCACGGTCTTCATAAATTGCAATTTCCCAACGATCTATGAACGCTTGATAATTACTGTAAAGAGTGAATTGAATAGGATCTCTTACATTCCGCCCTTCCAATACAATCGAGGTCGGAGCCACAATATTCAAACGAGGGTCCATCACTGCCGGATCTTCAGTGGCCCACACTACACCACCATGCGGCAACGTAATTGTGCGCTCAACTTGTGCTTCGTCGTACCATACCTCAACTTCTACGCGGCGGTTTTGCGCCTTACCTAGCTGAGTTGAGTTGTTAGCAACTGGATCTTGTACACCCCGTGCATCAAGCGTTATTGCGGATGCATCAACACCTAACACATCAACTATTTGTTGCTTAACTTCTTTACTACGTGCAGAGGATAGCCCCACATTTGTGCTGTAACGTTTTTCTGCATTTATTGACAATGGGTCAGCATCTGCATGCCCTACAATACGAACACGAACATTCTCTTTACCTTGCAACTGTTCAATTAATTGTGAAACCTGTTGTTGCTGAGCTGCAGTTAAATTCGATTGACCAGATGCAAAATGCACTTTGCTATCCATTTCACCAGCTTCGCCATCAAGTGTTATCGTAACCTTAGGTACATCTTGGTTCGGCAACTTCACACCAAAATTAAACTTACTCATCAATGCTTGAGTGATGCGTAACACACGTGGGTTTTCTGTTGTAAAGGTTGCACCTTCCGGTAAGGTCGCAGAATCTACTTTTACTATAAAGTTGCGGCCACGCTCCCAACGTCCACCATCGATATCTGCTAAATGGTAACGGCCATATTGATCCGTTTCGACAATTAAACCCTCAACCGTTGCCAAACGAACACCAGGAATACCTTCTTCTTGAATGCCGTGGTTGGCAATGGTAATAACTAACTCATCTAAAACTTGTTCTTGTACATGTTCAATTTTTTCATCGTAAACGATTTCAATTTCAACACGACGATTCAGAGCACGGCCACGATTTGTAGCATTATCAACTAACGGGCTACTGTCACCAACACCTTCAACAACAATACTAGATACTGGCAATTTCAATAGTTCTGAGAGTTGAGACGCAACAAATTCCGCTCGCATTTGTGAAAGCTCTTGATTATTCACAAATGCACTTCTATTCCCAACAGGTTGATTATCGGTATGACCGAATATGTGTAGTCGTAAATTTTCTTTATTGCGCAACCCATCCATTACTAGCCTGAGAGCTGAAATGGTTTGTTCGCCAACTTCCGCGTGGCCCGATTCAAACCGTATCGGCTCAATGGCACGATCCAACACAATTTCTCGAACTTGAGGTTTTCTTGAAACCTCACTTGTTTTAGATACTGTCACGACAATATCTTGTGCAGTGAGCCCCTTAGCTTTCTTACCTGAATGTTTTTCAGTTACAACACCTTCGTTATCGACAATCAATTTGGTTCCTTCACGTGTCGTTAACGTAAAGCTATTGTCATAATTATTAGTTGGCACACGAATAATAGTTTGATGATCTTCAACTGGATCAGTAACACGTATTCGCCCAGAAATATTTTCAATTTCTCGACCTTGATCACCAAAAGCGTTACCTTCTAATCTAATTCCAGTAGCGCTTGCATCATCTTGCCAACCATCTTCATCACGATCATGGAATACCTTCCCGATTATCGTAGTCTTCTGGAATATTGGGTCTTGTATCACACGTATGGTTGCGCTGGCGACATTACTAATAACAGCACCTGTACCTGAAAGCGCCTGCACGGTATTAGTAAACTCACCTTCCACTACACCAGAAGAAACACGCAAGAAATATCGAATTAACGCTGTTTCATTTGCATCTATGTCAATATTTTGGAAAGTGATTGGATCACCACCGGTAACTGAAATCGTTTCATCAATAATGTCATCACTAGTATCTAAAATACCATCCGCACCTGCTCGAATTAGGATTGCAGAACTATCAACATAATTGAATCCACCTGGAATATTATCGACAAGATCTATATCAACCAAAGCTGCTGCAGAAGTGTTTTCAACACGAACACTATATTGCGCAACATCGCCTATCGTAATTTCAGAAGGCTCAACGGTTTTAGTTAATAAGACAATATTATTTGCACCACCAACTGCACAATTTGTAAGTGGAATATTATTATCAATAATAAATGGATCACCCGCTTCGATAACAAAACTCGTATACCAAGGCACATTTGTTGCGGCTGTAAAGTCAGTTAAGAATCCACTATTACCAGCTTCATCACCACCTAATACAGTCGGGTCTGGCCCACCCGTTGGATCAAATAAAATAGATGCAGTTCTTGTAGGGCTTAACGCAGTGCCAGGTGGAACCGTTACATTCATTGTATAGGTGTCATCACCATTAAAGAATGCTTGATACCTACCAGAAGAACCATCTTCAATTAAATTAATCGTTCCGGCACCCGCTGCAGTAAAGTTAATATTACCACCCGGTATAATTTGTCCTGTATCTTCACAATAAAAATAACCAAGTGGATCAAAATCCATACAATCAGTAGCGCCATCGCCATCACGGTCTGCTGCACAGGATTCAATAACATCATTAATACCATCACCATCTGTATCGCCAATAACAATTAAATTATCGGATACACCTACAAGATTAGTACCAAAATTTGTTTGTAATGAATTTGCAGGACATATGTTAGTTGAAACGCCTACCGTTGACGACGTTACATCTACTGCAATATTACAGCCACCTACTGGAACAATCGATCCAATTGAATAGCGAATTTCAGTATTATTTGATATATCAATAACATCGGGACATGTGGTTCCAGCATTAACCGAAACAGCTGTCATCCCAATAGGCATGTCATCGATAAAATCTGCAGTTAAAGTCATCGGTGTTGCATTAGGATTATCTAACCCCAATGTGACTATACTAGTTTGGCCTATAGTTATTGTATTTGGATTAAAGATTTTAGAAACTGCTGGTGTGGCATCATCATTCTGGATCGTGCCTTGACCTTGCGCATCATTGATCGTCGCATTCACCGGCGCACTTAAGTTCACCAAGAAGGTTTCATCTAACTCAACGTTGGTGTCGCCATTCACGGTCACGGTAATCGTGGTG
>JBGCDX010000118.1:0-13671 GCA_045105815.1 Gammaproteobacteria bacterium | reverse complement strand
TGACTCGCATCGATTTAAAGATGGTGATTATATTGTTGTGGGTGGAGAAAAAATAAATTTTGATAAAGGTTTAGATGCGCATTCTGATGGTGATGTTCTATTGCATGCCTTATGTGATGCGTTGTTGGGTGCAGCAGCAATAGGCGATATTGGCAAACATTTTCCAGATAACGATCCAAAGTTTAAAGATATAGATAGTAGTGAATTAGTTAAGTCCGTTATTTTAGAGTTAAAAAAAAGATACTATGCAGTAGGTAATGTTGACAGTACTATTATTTTAGAAAAGCCTAAGCTGGCTCTTCATATTCCCGCTATGCATAAAAGGCTCAGTGAGCTGCTTAACGTCTCTTTGCAGAATGTGAATGTTAAGGCCACTACTAATGAAGGGATGGGTTTTGTTGGTCGAGGTGAAGGCATTGCTGCATATGTATCTGTAACGCTGTTATCTGAGGATTAAGGTCAAAACCATTCAATGTCAGAATATAATGAGTTAGATAGCGCTGAGATAATTAGCGAAACAATATTCAATGAAAAAGGTTTACTGTCTGAAAATTTAGAAAATTTCCGACACCGTCCTCAGCAACAAGATATGAGCAATGCTGTGGATACTGCATTGAAAAATTATAGTCAGCTAATAGTAGAGGCTGGAACTGGTGTAGGAAAAACATTTGCTTATTTAATTCCGGCACTACGCTCTAATCAAAAAGTGGTTATATCAACCGGCACCAAGCATCTACAAGATCAGCTATATTTTAAAGATCTTCCTACCATCCTTAAGATTCTAAAGTTGCCAGTTAAAACAGCTTTGCTTAAGGGGCGTGCAAATTATCTTTGCTTGCATAGGTTGGAGCATCATGCTCCTAGCGTGCAGATGCATAATCGTCAGTTAAGTAAAAAAATTAATATAATCAAAGAATGGTCACAGTTTACTAAATCAGGTGAGATTGCTGAAGTAACGGCTATATTTGAGAACGATTCAGTATGGCCAAATGTAACTTCAACCATTGATAATTGCTTGGGTGCGGAATGCCCAAGTTATGATAAATGTCATGTAGTCAAAGCTAGACAAAAAGCACAACAAGCAGATGTTGTGATAATTAATCATCATCTATTTTTTGCAGACTTAGCTTTAAAAATGGAGGGATTTGGAGAGCTTTTGCCGAGTGCTAATTCAGTAATATTTGATGAGGCTCATCAGCTACCAGAATTAGCGAGTACTTTTCTAGCAAACTCAACAACAAGTCGGCAAATTAATGACTTGTCTAATGATGTTCGTGCTGCGCAAATTGAAGAAGCTTCTGGAACTAAGGAAGTGCAACCTGTTGTGGAGGCACTGCAAAAAGCCGTTGCTGATTTTCAGCTTGCGTTATCAGGTAAAAATGGCCGATTTCCATGGTATGAAATAGTTTCGGTTTCAAAGATTGAGGATCAATTTGATCAGTTGTGCAAAGCAGTCTATGAATTGAGCGGTGTGATTACACCTTTAGGGGATCGAGGCAAGCTGATGACTAAATGTGTTGAGCGGTGTGAGCGCATTGAGCAAGGGTTGCACTTAATCTCAGAAGGTAACTCAGATAGTGATAAGGGAAGAATAAATTGGCTTGAGTGTTTTGATAGAGGATTTAAGTTACATAGTACGCCATTAGTAGTGGCAGATTCATTCCAAGAATTTATGCGCCAATATAAGTGTAGCTGGATTTTTACCTCAGCTACTTTGACAGTAAATGCTAAATTTGATCATTTTCAGCAACAACTGGGTTTGGTCGATGCAGAAACGTTAATGTTAGACAGTCCTTACGATTATCAAAATAACACACGCTTATATTTACCTGTATTGGGTGTAGAGCCAAATGATAGGAACTATACGCATAAAGTGGTTGATGCGGTGTTGCCATTATTAGAGGCAAATCAAGGGCGAGCATTTTTGTTGTTCACGAGTCATCGTGCACTGCGAATCGCAGCAACTTATTTGGCAGACCATGATGACTTTACGCTATTAGTTCAGGGTGACTCTCCACGTAGAGAGTTATTATCAATATTTTCCAAAACTGATCATGCCGTATTGTTAGGAACGAGTAGTTTTTGGGAAGGTGTGGACATACGTGGAGAAGCTTTAAGTATAGTTGTGATTGATAAGTTGCCTTTTGCAGCACCGGATGACCCTGTGTTAAGTGGACGTTTGCAAGCGCTACGGCAAACAGGTGAAAATCCATTTATGAAGTATCAACTACCTCAAGCGGTTATTTCTCTTAAACAAGGTGTAGGTCGTTTAATACGAGATGAAGAAGATTATGGTGTAGTGGTAATCTGTGACCCAAGAATGCTTACTAAACCTTATGGTAAGACGTTCATCAATAGTTTGCCGAATATGTTACGTACATCAAGTTTAGATAATGCTGTAAATTTTTTAGAGCTTCGAGAGTCTGAGTATGAAACTGTTAGCCATTGAAACTGCTACTGAATCGTGTTCAGCCGCTTTACTGATTGATGATGAAATAATAAGTCTAAGTGAGGTCGCACCCAGAAGGCATAATGAAATTATATTGCCTATGTGCGAACAAGTTCTAGCACAAGGCCAAATCAGCTTGTCACAGTTAGATGCAATTTCTTTTGGGAGAGGGCCAGGTGCTTTTACAGGTGTACGTCTTGCGGCAAGTGTTACCCAAGGTATTGCGTTAGGTCAAGACTTGCCAGTTGTACCAGTCTCGTCACTGGCATCTCTTGCACAGGCTGCTGCTGAAACAATGCTTGTAACTCAGGTGTTGTCTTGTATCGATGCACGTATGCAAGAAATTTACTACGGACTATATACACTTAACAATAATGATGTAATGGAGTTAGTGGGAGTTGAAAAAGTGATTGCTGCTAATAAAATAGCAATAATGGTTGATAATAATTGTTATGGAGCCGGGTCAGGCTGGGGAGCATATTCAGATGATTTGCATGAAGCTTTAGGTGAAAAGATAAGTTTCAATCAAGAAGTATTTCCTCAGGCAGAATATGTAGCAAAGCTAGGCAAAGTGTATTTTGAACAAGGTAGCTATGTTTCAGCTGTAGAAGCATTACCGGTTTACCTGCGAGACAATGTGGCAGACAAACCAAAAAATAAGATGGTATTTTAATCATGGCAACCTCTGTTTTTCATTTAGCCTTTCCAGTCTACGATATAGAAAAGACCCGAGCATTTTATGTGGATCTTCTAGGCTGCGTGGTAGGGCGTGAAGATAAGCGCTGGATAGACTTTAATTTTTATGGTCATCAACTTAGCGCTCATTTGTATGATCATGAGGATATGTTTACGCCATCCAATCCAGTGGATGAGCACGATATACCTGTTAGGCATTTTGGTGTCATTCTCAATTGGGGAGAGTGGGAGCATTTGGCGGAACGGCTTAAGCGTGAAGGCATCAAATTTCATATTCAGCCATGTATCCGTTTTAAAGGTCAGGTTGGAGAACAAGCTACCATGTTTATTCAAGATCCAAGTAATAATTATCTAGAATTTAAGTCATTTAAAGATATGAGCCAGCTCTTTGTTAAAGAAAAATAGAATGGAAAGGTGGATAAATAAATGCGAGTTTTGATCATATGTTTGTTGGTACTTTTCTCGAGTGCATGCATTGCAAGTGATGCAAAAATAGTTAAAGTTAAAGTAGAAAAAACACCTGCTCAAAAATTTAATATATCGGTTACCTTAGAGCACAGTGATGAGGGGTGGGAGCATTTTGCTAACGCATGGCGAATATATTCGCCTGAAGGTGAATTAATTGGTGAAAGAGTGCTTCATCACCCACATGTTGAAGAGCAACCTTTCACACGAACTTTGCTAGGGCTAAGTATTCCAGCTGAGCTTAGTGAAGTGATAGTGGTGGCGGTTTGCTCAAAAACAGGTGAGAGTAAAAAAAGTTATAAATTAAAGCTTCATTGAAATAAAACACCTTAATTAGTCTCAATGCCGTCTTTGCTATACTGCATGTATGAAGCGTATTTATAGCGAACCCAATCCTATCTTTATTTATCAAATCAAAGATCTCCTTGAAGAGAAGGGGATAGCCGCTATTATTAAAAACGAGCATCTGTCAGGTGGTGTAGGTGAGCTTCCACCTACTGAGGTCTGGCCTGAATTATGGGTGGTTAATAATGATGATAAGGCTCCTGCAAAACACATTGTAGAGGCCTTTATACAGTCAATTAATGCTAATCCTGAGGATTGGAAATGTCCTGGCTGTGGGGAAGAAATTGAGGGCCAATTCAATATTTGTTGGAGTTGTGGGCAAGAATCTACCTCTAATTGATAAAAATTAGCGATAAATGTCGGTATTAAGGGCTTAAATCTCTTTTTTATTGGCGTTATGGCTAGAAAATGATTAGCATGTGTGCACATTGAGACGTCACGGTAGTGGATAGTTAAATCTATTCAAAAGCAGTAAGCCTCGATTACATTAAGATTCATTAAATTAGGAAAACACAATATGAGTACAGGTACAGTAAAATGGTTCAATGCGGACAAAGGCTTCGGCTTCATCACTCCTGAAGACGGTGGAAAAGATTTGTTTGTACACCATTCTGAAATTCAAAGTGGCGGCGGTTATGCAACACTCAATGATGGACAAAAAGTAGAATACGAAGTAGGCGAAGGTCAAAAAGGACCATGCGCTAATAAAGTAAAAGCTATCTAATTAGTTAGTTCTACTGCTTAACGCAGTTTACCCTCAGTAAATTATCTCAACAGCCGGACAACGATTAAATCGTTGTCTTGCTGTTGCGTTAAGTACCAAAACAATATGAGTTATCTAAAGAACTCATTCTTCATTTCGGTTATTTGCACTTAAGTGTAAAACCGGTCAAAAATCTTATTGGTAAAAATTTATAAGATGAGAGTCGTTGAAATCTCTCGAGAGCCTGTCGAGCTGTATAAAATCCTTAAAATCGAAAGCATGGTCACTAGTGGTGGTGAAGCTAAAGCAGTCATTGCGGAAGGATTGGTATTGGTGAATGGTATAGTTGAAACCAGAAAAAGAAAGAAGATTGTATCTGGTGATACGGTGGAATATGCAGATGAAAAATATCAAATCCAACTTATATGAATTTGATTGGGTAGTACTTTTCTAAAGCTATGAAATCATAGTATCAAGACCAACGTGTAGTTGCAGATTTCTCTCTTTGGTTTCAACACGCATCTCACGTCGCATATTTCCAGCATCAAAGAGTTTTTGCTCAGTTTCTGATTCAATCAGAAGTGTTGGAGCTTTTTGTGGGACACCTTTTTCGTTAACAGCAATCATAGTGAAATAGCATGAGATAGCATGATATTTGGTTTTTTCTCTAATCTTTTCACCTTCTACGCGTATACCTACTTCCATTGAGCTGCGGCCTACGTAATTTATATTGCATTTAAAAGTAACTAGATCACCCACTGTGATGGGCGACTTGAATTCGACATGATCTAATGCAGCCGTCATCACATACATTTTGCAGTAGCGAGACGCACAAGAAAAAGCAGCTTCATCTAATAGTTTCAGGATGGTGCCGCCATGAACATTGCCAGAAAAGTTGGCCATGTCGGGTGTCATTAACCGGGTCATAAACAGTTTTTTTTCTTGTTTAACTGGATTGCTCATCTCTGTTCCTAAGGCTCCTAGTTTATTGCTGCTAATAGCAGATAACGCTAAAGTTTGTTTATTTTAACTGCTTGCTCTTTAAGTTGCTGTAATGAAGTTTGCATTTCTGCTACACGTTCTCGTTCTTTGTTTACTATGTCAGCTGGTGCTCGGTCAGCAAAATTTGGATTATTCAATTTTGCAGAGCTTTTTTCTAAATTGGACTCTAACTTTTTGATCTCTTTATCAAGTCTTGCACTCTCTGCTTTTTTATCAATCATTCCTGCAAGTGGAATAAGAATTTTCATTTCTCCAACTAATGCTGTAGCAGATTCTGGTGCAGGTTCATCTGTTAGCCATTTTATGTCTGCAATTTTTGCAAGAGAATATATGTATTGTTGGCTATTTTCGAAATAACTTTTCTCTTGGGTAGACCAATTCTGTAACAATATATTTAATGGTTTGCCAGGAGGTATATCCATTTCTGCGCGTATTTTGCGAATGCCGTTTATGAATTCTTTAGACCACTCTAATTCTTGCAAGCTTTCTACATCAACATAGATATTATTGCTTCTTGGAAAGTCCTGGGTAGAGATGCTATCGCCGGATAACTTTAATTCTTTTGCAATCGGCTGCCATACTTCTTCAGTTAAGAAAGGAATGATTGGGTGTAGTAGCTTTAGCAAATTTTCAAACACTTCCAATAGCACGCGGCGTGAATTCTGTTTAATGTTTTCATCAATATCATCTTTAAATAATGTTGGTTTGCATAGTTCAACATACCAATCACAAAACTCATGCCAGGAAAATTCATATAAAGCTTGTGCTGCAAGATCAAAACGATAATTTTTTAAATGTTTGTGAGTAAGGTCGATAGTTTCTTGTTGTTTGCTTAAGATCCATCGATCTGCCAAGGTAAGTTTTTGCTTGTCAATTTGAACTGCAACTTCTTTATCTTTGGTGTTCATTAAGACAAAGTTGGTGGCATTCCATAACTTGTTGCAGAAGTTTCGATACCCTTCGATGCGGTTTAAATCAAATTTTATATCTCGCCCTGTAGAGGCTTGCGCTGCAAATGAAAATCGCATGGCATCTGTGCCATAGGCCTTGATGCCGTCTGGGTATTGTTTGCGCGTGGCTTTTTCTATTTTTGCTGCCATCTCAGGCTGCATTAGACCGGTTGTACGCTTCTTAATTAAATTGTCGAGCTCTATGCCGTCAATGATATCAATCGGGTCTAATACATTGCCTTTAGACTTCGACATCTTTTGTCCATCAGCGTCCCGAACTAAGCCATGGATGTATATTTTTTCAAAAGGCACAGCATCCATGAACTTCAATCCCATCATGATCATACGTGCAACCCAGAAGAAAATAATATCAAACCCTGTAATGAGTACAGAGGTAGGGTAGAAGGTTTTTAATTCAGGCGTTTGCTCAGGCCAGCCTAAAGTTGAAAATGGCCATAGTGCGGATGAAAACCATGTATCTAAAACATCTTCATCCTGTTTGAGCTCTAATTTAGCATCTAAATTATATTTTGTGCGTACCGTTGCTTCATCTTCGGCAACATAAATATTGCCATCATTGTCATACCAAGCTGGGATGCGATGCCCCCACCATAATTGACGACTAATACACCAGTCTTGAATATTATTCATCCATTCAAAATATGTTTTGCTCCAATTTTCTGGAACAAACTGAATGTCACCATCTTGTACTGCTTTAATTGCGGGATCTGCAAGTGGCTGAATTTTTACATACCATTGATCCGTCAAGTAAGGTTCTACGACCACGCCAGAGCGATCACCACGCGGTACCATTAGTTTGTGATCCTTAACTTCGGCCAACAAGCCTTGTTGCTCAAGGTCCGCAACCATTTTCTTGCGTGCTTCATAACGATCTAAGCCTCGATATGCAGCGGGAGCGTTGTCATTAATCTTGGCATCGATTGTTAAAATATTAATTTTTTCCAAGTCATGTCGTTGCCCAACTTCATAATCATTGAAATCATGCGCAGGGGTGATCTTTACACAACCAGATCCAAATTCTAGGTCTACATAGTCATCGGCAATGATAGGAATTTCGCGTTCTGTTAATGGTAACTTAACCATTTTCCCAACTAACACTTTGTAACGTTCATCTTCGGGATGTACCGCTACCGCAGCATCTCCAAGCATAGTTTCTGGACGTGTAGTGGCGACCGTTACATGGCCGCTGTTGTCAGCGAGTGGGTAACGCATATGCCACATATAGCCATTTTCTTCTTCAGAGATCACCTCAAGATCTGAAACTGCCGTGTGAAGTTTTGGGTCCCAATTAACCAAGCGTTTGCCACGATAAATTAAACCTTCATCATGCAAACGTACAAACACTTGCTTAACAGATTCGGATAAACCTTCGTCCATAGTGAAGCGGTCGCGTGACCAATCCAGTGATGAGCCCATGCGTTCTAGCTGGCTATATATGGTATTACCAGATTGTTCTTTCCATTCCCAAACTTTTTCTACAAATTTTTCACGCCCTAAGTCATGTCGAGTTTTGTTTTCTGCGTTCAGTTGCCGCTCAACGACCATCTGAGTTGCGATGCCCGCATGATCTGTACCAGGTTGCCATAATGTGTTGTAACCACACATACGATGATAGCGAGTTAGACAATCCATTAAAGTGTTATTGAATGCATGCCCCATATGCAGGGTTCCCGTTACATTGGGTGGTGGAATCATAATGCAGTAGGAGTTGTTGCTTTCACTTTCACCTGTCGGTGAGAAGTACTTATTGCTTTTCCAGAATCGATACCATTTCTGCTCGATCTCTTTAGGCTGGTATGTCTTATCCATATTTGTTGTTTTTATTGCTGTCTATTTATGTCTATTCAGGTTTAGCCAAATCGAAATTATGAGACTATTTTGATAACGATCTAAATTGAAATGTATGTATTTTGTATGCTGCAGAGAGATAAGAACTCTTTGCAAGTGACTAGTATAACAATATAAATCTAACTCACACGAGAGCTAAGATGAGCTAAGTGGATGTATGTTTTGAAAGGTTGAGGTGCTAAAGCGTTACGATTTTCTTTGTCCAGGAAGACGTGCTCGGACTTCACTTAATACTTTTTGTACAATTTGCTCGCTAGCATTTTCAAAATGCTCAAGCATGATTTTGTTTACTGTTTGTGCAAGCTCAATTTCAAACTCTGATTTATCAGTACGCCGATTTTGTGGAGTATTCCCCGTGTGCACGGTTGAATTTTGTACAGCAGATTTGGAGTTCGGGTTATTGGTTGTGCCATTGCCATTCATTGTAGCTAATACCGGCTTAGCTTGAACGGATTGAGGCTGTGGTGTCGGCGTGGATTTGTCGTTAGAAGATACACGACCTGTACCGACTAAATGGTCCAACACAGGAGCTTTTTTAGCGCTGTTTCCATCCATAGAAGCAAGAGAAATAATTGATTAAGTCAAGTTGAGGATACTTCATGGTGCTGGGGGTCGAGCCCACTCTCACGATAAAAGCGGTAGCGTTCACGACCGGCGACAACTGATTCTGGCTGATTGTTGATTATTTCTGCAATCCTTTGAAATTGCATGAAATTTTCAGGCACCTTATGCGTTACATTAAGTAGCATACCGGTATGTTCTATGCCGATAGTTGTGCTAATCGTTACAGGGCAATTTTGAATCGGTGAATCAGACACTTCATGTGGAATGAAGCTGCCATCACGAAATGACCACAATAAAGCATCTAATTTTTCACAGTCATTAGTGTCATCCACACAAATATGAATACGGTGACCTGCTGAGAATGCTTTATCCGCAATGCGGCAAGTAGTCTGCAGAGCAAACTCAGGAGCCGGTTCCTTAGCTTTGGTAACATAGAAATCTACTCTTGGAATAGCCTTTGCAGCCTCTGTATTTGTATTTTCAGGTGTAGCCATCTCAGCACTTACATCTCATAGGCTTGATGTAATAAATACTCGGTTAGCAAGGGAACAGGTCTTCCCGTAGCACCCTTCATTTTGCCTTGATGCCAAGCAATACCGGCGATATCTAAATGGGCCCAGGTATATTTTTTGGTGAACCTGGAAAGGAAGCATGCTGCTGTGATGGTGCCTCCCCAACGTCCACCAATATTCGCAATATCTGCAAAATTACTATCGAGTTGAGATTGATATTCATCCCAGAGAGGTAATTGCCAGGTGCGATCACCTGTTTGTTCGCCAGCCTTAATGAGTGCTTTAGCTAAGTCATCATTATTGCTCATCACGCCGGAAGGAATCTGCCCCAACGCCACAACACATGCGCCTGTGAGGGTCGCCACATCAATGACGGTTTCAGGGTCAAATTTATCTATATACGTTAGCGCATCACATAACACTAAACGGCCTTCCGCATCAGTGTTTAATATTTCAACGGTTTGGCCCGACATGGTGGTGACTACATCGCCGGGTTTAGTGGCTTTTCCACCTGGCATGTTTTCTGCGCATGCAATCACACATACCACATTGATAGGTAATTCTAGTTCACAACACGATTTCATTGTGCCAAGAACGCTAGCCGCGCCACACATATCAAACTTCATTTCATCCATGGTGGCACCTGGTTTCAAAGATATACCACCTGTGTCAAAGGTAATGCCTTTGCCAACCAATACAATGGGTCGTTCACCTGCTTCACCGCCGTTATATTCCATGGTGACCAGTTTTGCAGGTTCTACACTCCCATGAGAAACCGAAAGCAATGCGCCCATACCTAGTTTTTTCATTTGTGCTTCTTCGAGCACGGTTACTTTAAGGCTCTTATATGCTTTTTTGAGTGCTAGAGCTTGTTCAGCAAGGTAAGAAGGGGTGCATACATTTCCTGGTAAGTTACCAAGTTCTTTAGCTAGATCCATGCCACTGGAAATGGCTTGGCCAATTTCAATACCATCGCGAATATCATCTAGTTCTTGTTTGGTATTACTTATAAATTTTTGTTTCTTAAGATGCACTTTAGAATTAGCAGCGCTTGGTTTGGTTTCACTATAGTTATACATTGCAGATTCAATAGCAGTCACACAGAGTTGTGCTTTTGTAAGTACATCTGCATCTTTCACAGCTAATTCGGTTAAACAGTTGATTACATGGCCCGTTTTGTTGCTTTTAATTTCACGTGCTACGGCGGCAAGAACTCTATGGTAAGCGCTAACGGTTAGCTCGTTATGATCCCCACAACCGACTACAATGATGCAGTTATGTTTGCTGCGACCAGAATTATATAAAGTGGTTATTTGTCCTATACTGCCTCCAGCCGTGCCGCGTTGACAGGCGCGAGTAATGCTGCCTTTGTAAAGCTTATCGAGTTTCTTGGCAGAGTCACTCAGGCGCTTGGGCTTGAATATGCCCACTACGACACAATCAGCGCTTTCTTTGTCTACAGAAGTGGTTTTGGCAATGTAATCCATGGTAATCCTCAATTAAACTGTTTGTGCGGGATGCATTATTGCTAATATTGGGCTAAATGTAACCAATGGATCTGGTCTGTTGCAATAATAATCAAATATGTTCTCCACTTTAAATCGATATTTCTCAAAAGAGCTTGCTCAAACCTTCGCTGGTGTAAGTATCATCTTGCTCGTGGTTATTGTTGGTCAATCCTTTGTGAGTTTGCTTTCAAAAGTAATGAAAGGAAAGCTTCCTTCAGATGTGGTGATCTCAATGTTAGGTCTCGGGGTTTTGAAGTCAGCAATATTATTAATTCCCTTTGCGCTATTGCTGACCATCATGCTCACCTTGGGTCGCTATTATCGAGATAGTGAAATTTATGCGATTAAAGCTAGCGGAATTGGCTCACGTTCATTGTTACGTTATGCGAGTTTGCTTTTTGTACCGTTAATTGCATTTTTATTTTACTTGTCGATTTATTCCGCGCCATGGGCCGAGCAGCAAATTGAAACGATCAAACAAAAAGCAGGTGGGTTTACCGATATCTACAGTTTAACACCCGGTCAATTTATAGAATCAAATCAAGGCAATTGGGTGGTTTTTGTAGAGCGGTCTGATCGTGAAACAGGTGAAGTGAATAATGTTTTCATTTATGACCGAAGAGACGGCAATGTTGCAATTGAAACGGCGCAGCATGCCGAGCAGAAAAATTTAACAGAACTCGGTGGTGAATCTCTAATACTTAAAAAAGGCCAACGTTACGAAGGTACACCTGGAGAGGGTGGCTTTGCTTTGCTGGAATTTGATCAACATGCGGTGCGTATCCCAGAGTTTGATATAAATGTTGACACACAAAACCCTGAATTCAAATCAACCGCAGAGTTGTTGAAGTCTAATAAGCTGGTTGACACAGCTGAGTTTCAATGGCGAATTTCAGTACCAATTGCTGCGGTATTGTTGGCATTATTAGCGTTTCCACTTAGTGTTACCAGTCCTCGGCAAGGTCGTTTTGCCGGGCTTGCGGTGGCTATCGTTATTTACCTAATTTATTCAAATCTACTTATTCTTGCAGAAACATGGGTGGCAGATGGAAAGTTGGCAGTGTTTCCAGGGATGTTTGCGGTGCATGCAGCTATGGTAGTGTTAATTATTGTGCTTAGTATGCGTAGGCGGTTAGGTACTTAACATGCAAATGTTCAAACATTTTGATCGTTACTTGGGTAGAACCGTATTTGTAGGTACGTTGTTTGCGCTATTAGTATTGTTTTCAATAGATTCCATTATTGATTTTATTAATGATGTTGAGTCAGTGGATGATCGAGGCTTCACGTTTGGTCATGTCATGTTGCGACTGTTGTTTGAAATGCCGCAGCGTTTATATGAGTTTATGCCCACCGCATTATTATTGGGTGCGTTAATTGGCTTGGGAGGATTGGCAGCCAAAAGTGAACTGGTAGCATTACGATCAGTAGGTATTAGTAAGCTACGTATTATTTGGTCGGTGTTAAAAGTCGGCGCAATACTTATTTTAATTAGTGTCTGGGTAGGTGAGATGGTAGTGCCCACAGCGCAAGGTTATGCAAACAGTTTAAGTAAAAGCCAAGCACGTGATGATAAGAGTGATATTAATGGTGACAGTGATATCAAGAAAATTTCATTACGATCTAAATATGGAATATGGGTGCGTGATAACAACCGGTATATCAATGCACAAGAGATTTATCCAGATTACCGAATGCGAGATATTTGGATATATGAGTTAGATGAACAATACAAATTAAAGCGAGCAAGCTTTGCTAAGCAAGCGGTGTATGTAAATAATGTTTGGAAACTTTCAGATATTAAGCATAGTTTAATTTCAAAAAGTGGTGTGGAAACAGTCGCCGCAGAAGAAGAGCACTGGGAGCGCCTAGTGTCGACAGAATTATTTGATGTGATAACGGTTAAACCGGAATATATGGGTGCTGTGAAACTTAAGAAATATATTTCTTATTTGGATGATAATGAGTTAGATTCAAGGCGTTATCAGCTTGCGTATTATAATCGTTTTGCAGTGCCGTTATCGGGTTTAGCAATGCTATTGCTAGCAGTGCCTTTTGTGTTTCGCTCAGCGCGTGCTGGAGGGTTAGGTCAACGTGTTGCATTAGGGATTGTAGTGGCAGTGGTATTTAACTTAATTAGCAAGATGTTAAGTAATACGAGTGTGGTGTATGACATTCCACCTATGGTCGGTGCGTTTATGCCAACAATAATTGTAATTGTGATAGCAAGCATCGCATTGCGGAAAATGACTTAGTGCTAAAATTGAATAAAAAGTAATCAAATATCAATATTTTTAATATGTATAAATAGAGCGTAATGAAAACTGCAATAGTTATTTAACGTTCGGAGATAGAGTTATGGAAAGTGTGCCTATTCACGCCATTGCAGAAGTGATTCAGTTAGCCGTGGCGCCCGTGTTTATGCTTACTGGAATTGCAGGATTTTTATCAGTACTTTCTCATCGTTTAAGTCGAGTAGTGGATCGCACTCGTCTCGTAGATCGATTTATGCATGAGATTTCATCAAAAGAACATCAAGTAGCGCTTTGCAAGGAAGTTCGCTCGTTAAGAAAACGCACGTGGATAATTAATTGGGCGATTCGGCTAT
>JBGCDX010000117.1:0-11110 GCA_045105815.1 Gammaproteobacteria bacterium | reverse complement strand
GTTTGTAAACCAAAACTGATCTGAAACGTTGTTGTATCTATGAGGTACTCAATAATGGAGAAGATCGTAATGTATAAAAATTTCACACTTTTGATGGTTCTGGTTATTAGTGCTGCTTTGTCAGCATGTGCATCCAGCCCTTATGGCGCGCCTAGTAAACAAACTCAAGGTGCAGTAGCAGGTGGTGTTATAGGTGGTCTGTTAGGTTCTACCGTGGGTGATGGTCGAGGAACTGTGTGGGCAACCGCTGCGGGCACGTTGATAGGAGCTTTAGCAGGTGCGCACGTAGGAAGGCAGTTGGACGATAGGGATCGATACTATACTGGGCAAACGCTCGAGACCGCCCCTACGGGTGCCACTAAGGAGTGGGTGAACCCTGACTCTGGCGCTGCCTATTCGGTTACTCCAACACATACCTATGAGTCTGGTGGAGAGCCATGTCGTGAATTTACCATGGATGCAGAAGTGGGTGGTCAAGCCGAGCAAGTGTATGGCACTGCGTGTAGACAGGCTGATGGAAGCTGGAAAATGTCGGTTTAATATTTTTTTGAACTACAAATATTGTAGTTAAAGGTCTCTCAGCTGTGGGGTGTCATGCTTAGTTTGGGTGTGACCTCTACAGTGGAGTTGATGAGATATTTTTAGCGTGATTTGATTTCGTCTTGCTTCATGTTTTGTGCGAGCCAAGCTTTGAGTGCCCATGGGAATGTATTTTCAGTTTTAGAAACATCGTCCCAGCCTTGTTCGATATAACTCTCGTATGCATCGGCACCAAAAATATTTTGCACGTGTAGTGGGGCGCTTTCTAGGTCTGAATCTGCATTTTTATTTTCTTCTCTAAATGCATAGAGTGTTGGCTCTTCTTCTTGATCGTTGGTTTTTAGGATGGTGATGTATGCGCATTCAACACCTTTTCTATATAGTACTTGGTACTCAATAATTTCAAGTTTTTCTGTTTCTAGATCGCTAGTATTATTTTCTGCTTCGGGTTCTTTCTGAAATTGCTTGAATACTTCGGCAAATTCACCAGTTGCTAAAGCATCAGTTGAAAGCTCAAGACCGTCTGATTTGCGACGATTGCTTAAGGTTCGTCTGTCCTCTTCAACCGTTTTGCTATTGCTATCACGCATAGGTGATGATTCATTTTTATTAGTTCTTCGATCTGAGTTAGATCGACGATCATATACAACCTTAGCGCCTTTACTCATCTGCCCGTGCCATAAAATTTATGTAAAACAATACCAGTCTTGGGGTTTGTAATTGTGATCGACTTCACATTGGATGTTCCGTTGAGCAGGGTGTTTTTACCGGTATAAGCACTTGTTTGGGTGAAATTATTAGCATCCATCAGCGTTTGTATCTGAAGACTAGGGTGAAGACGGTTATAATGATTACTTGAGAACTATGGCTGATTAGCACGCATTGGCGAATTAATTTTCTAACTGGAAACTTATATGGCGCAGCAAGAAGGTTGGGTTGAGGCGTATGAATTGCTTGATGATGGCTGTGAGCTGCCACCAGAGTTACTAGCCATAATTAAAAGTAATCGCAATCCGCTTAAAGAATCTTTTTTGCATTGGTATGCCTTGGAAGGTGAAGTGAGAGTGTTTAAGAAGATAATAGAATTGGGTCTTGATCTTAATACACAAAACAAATTTGGTAATACGCCGTTAATGGAATGTGCGCTAATCGATAGATGGGATATGGTGGAGTTGCTTCTGGCTCACGGCGCAGACCCAGAGATTAAAAATAATGATAATGAGAATGCGATAGAATCACTTAGAAATAATTATTCAAAAGTGAAGTCCTTGAAACTTTCATCAATGATAAATTTACTGAAAAATTCAGACTGAATAGATAGATTTATCTAACTAATCTACTCTAAGTTAAATAAGAAATATTTAATTCCGTTTCCTGTTTGAAGGAAGAGATAGTAGAGTGTGTGTCAAATGGCAAGAAAAAATAAGAAAAAATTAGTTGACCCTTACGCTACGCGCGAAGCCTCCAAATACGAAAGCCCCATCGCTAGTCGAGAACTTATTCTAGAGATTTTAGAAAAAGGTGATGGTCCACTGCCGCTTGCTGCTTTGCATGATGCGCTGCAGGTGAATTCAGATAAAGTGGTTGATGCATTGGCGAGACGTTTAGGTGCGATGGAGCGCGATGGTCAATTAATACGTAATCGACAGAATCATTATCTGCCTATCTCGAAAGTTGATCTGGTGCGTGGTCGTGTAATGGGGCATGCCGATGGGTTTGGTTTTTTGATTCCCGATGAAAGTGGTGAGGATTTGTTTTTATCGCCATTTGAAATGCGCACTTTAATGCATGGAGATCGTGCAGTAGTTCGGCCAGCTGGAAAATCTAAGCGCGGCAAACTGATGGGTAAGCTGGTTGAAATTATTGAGCGTGGCAATAAACAAATTGTTGGCCGCTACTATAAAGAAGCTGGGCTAGGTTTTGTGGTGCCAGATAATAAGCGATTAAATCAAGATGTCATGATTCCTGAACAGGATGCTATGAAGGCTAAGAATGGCCAGTTTGTAGTGACTTCAATTGTTGAGCAGCCTAATAAATCAAGACAGCCGATTGGCAAAGTGATCGAAGTGATTGGTGATCATTTAGCGCCTGGAATGGAAATTGATGTTGCGATTCGTTCTTATGATTTACCTTATGAATGGCCCGATGAAGTTTTGCAGCAAGTAGAACAGTTTAGTGAGCAATCAATTCAAGATCAGCTTAAATATAGAAAAGACATGAGGGGGCTGAACTTTGTAACGATTGATGGGCTAGATGCAAAAGATTTTGATGATGCTGTGTATTGCGAGCCACATAAAAATGGTTGGAAGCTTTGGGTTGCAATTGCTGATGTATCACATTATGTAGCATCTGATACAGATTTAGATAAAGAGGCACGTAATCGTGCAACCTCGGTATATTTCCCTGAACGTGTCATTCCTATGTTGCCAGAAAGTCTTTCTAATGGGCTTTGTTCCTTAAAGCCTGAGGTAGATCGCTTATGTATGGTTTGCGAAATGTTTATTTCAGATGTGGGTGAGCTTATAAGTCATAAGTTTTATGATGCTGTGATGTGCTCATCAGCACGACTCACTTATGATGAAGTGCAAACGATTCTTTATGATAAAGATCCTGTGGCTAGAGAAAAACGCCAACATTTAATCGGTGACTTAGAGAATTTACAATCCGTCTATAACGCATTGCGACAACAGCGTAAGAAGCGTGGCGCGATCGATTTTGATACAAAAGAAACTTATTTTGAGTTTGATCAAGATAAGAAAATCAAAGCGATTCTTCCTCGTCAACGTTCTGAAGCACATATGATTATTGAAGAGTGCATGATCAACGCTAACGTTGCTGCGGCTGAATATATTACTCGGAGCAAGCTGCCAACATTATTTCGTGTGCACGAGAATCCTAAGGCTGAAAAACTGCGTGATATGCGAGAGTTTCTTGAATCATTAGGTGTAGGCTTCAGTAAAGTAGAGAAGCCTACACCTAGTGATTATATGACAGTGATCAAGAAGATAGCGCATCGCAAAGATAAGCACGTAATTGAAATGATGTTATTGAGGTCTATGGCGCAAGCAGTATATAGCCCAGAAAGTGTTGGTCATTTTGGTTTAGCGTTACCTTTGTATGCTCATTTCACTTCGCCGATTCGTCGTTATCCAGATTTAGTTGTGCATCGAACCATTCGGCACTTAATTGAAAAGAAAAATAAAGCTTCTTTCCCTTTGTCAGAGAATGATTTAGTGCTTCTAGGCGAACATTGTTCTATGTGCGAGCGAAGAGCAGATGACGCAACACGTGATGTGGATGCATGGCTTAAGTGTGAGTTTATGTTAGACAAGCTAGGTCAAGAGTTTAGTGGCACGATTACTTCTGTAACTGGATTTGGATTTTTTGTGTTGTTGGATGAGTATTTTGTTGAAGGGCTAGTTCATGTGACTGCGCTTAAGAGTGATTATTATCATTATGATGAGCAATCACACTGTTTGTTTGGTGAGCATAGTAAGAGGCGCTATTCGTTAGGAGATGAGGTTAAGGTAATTGTGGCGCGTGTTAGCTTGGATGAGCGCAAGATGGATTTTTCTCTTGTGCTGAGTGATGCGGATAAAGCTAGCCAAGAAAAAGAAAGTAAGAATAAAGATGGTAAAGGTATGGGTGGAAAGTATCGATCTAGCAAGAAAAGAAGTAAGAGTAAAATTAGTAAGGCTAAAAAATCTAAACTAGACTCTAGTTCTGCTTCTGGTCAGAAAGTTAAATCAAAAAAAAGAAAAACAAAAAAGCATAAAGTCAAACATCAAACTAAGAAGTACTAAACAATTTAGTTAATTAGTTTTTAATGTACCATTGCAAGTAAAAAAATAAATTGTGAAAAATATTTCATTTGGTTTTTATAGCTCGCTTGCAGCAATACAGCAGCGTCCATTTCATATTCAAGAAGTTGTTTTGTTGGAGAGTAGGCAAGATAAACGGATACAAGAAGTTAAAGACCTGGTTCTGGAAAATAATATTAAGTATCGTTTGGTTAGTAAGGATGAGCTAGATAAGATTTGTGATAATAGTAATCATCAGGGTGTGATGATTGTCTATAAAGAACAGCAAGCTCATAGCGAAATAGGGTTGTTAGAATACTGTGCAAGCTCAACTGAGCCATTGTTGCTGCTAATTTTAGATCAGATTGTAGATCCCCATAACTTGGGTGCTTGTTTGCGTACTGCAGAGGCCGCTGGTGCCAATGCAGTGATTAGTTCAACACGAAATTCTGCACCATTAACACCGACTGTACGCAAGGTTGCGTGTGGTGCTGCGGAACGTATCCCATTAATTTTTGCTAAAAATTTGGCTCGATTTATGGAAGAGCTAAAGCAGCTCGGAGTCTGGGTGTACGGTACACGACCAGATGCACCTAAGCTGATATATCAGGTAGATTTCACACGTTCTGTAGCGTTAGTGGTTGGGGCTGAGGGTGCAGGGATGCGACGTCTCGTGTCTGAGAAATGTGATGAGTTGTTAAGGTTGCCTATGTCCGGTGAGATGGCGAGTCTTAATGCGTCAGTAGCGTCTGGTATAGGCTTATTTGAGGCGGTACGTCAGCGACAAATGGGTTAGATTCAGGCTAATAACCCTATAATTGCTGATCTAAACCCGATGGGAGCTTGCCTGTGGATGGCCCATCACGTAGACTTCGCAGCTCAAAAATACAACTAACTCCTTGCTTCACCAGGATTGATTTAAATCATTCACTGGGAGGCTTTAACCCTTAGGGAGCATATATATGCGTCACTATGAAATAGTGTTTCTGGTGCATCCAGACCAGAGCGATCAAGTATCTGCAATGACAGAGCGTTATCGTTCAATCATTACACAAGGCAGCGGCAATGTTCACCGTCTAGAAGACTGGGGGCGTTTGCAATTAGCCTATCCAATCCAAAAAATTCACAAAGCACATTATGTGTTGATGAATATTGAGTGTGATCAAGAAGTATTAGATGAACTTAATAGTTCATTTCGTTTTAACGACGCTGTCATTCGTACCATGGTAGTTGCTATGAAAAAAGCTAAGACGGAGCCATCTTCTATGATGAAAATCATTGAACAAGAAGAAGCGGATAGCAGTAAGAGAGCCGCGACAACGAGACCAGAGCCTGTGGCTAGCGAAGCCCCTGCTGCACCAGCTGAAGAGGCTAGTCCAGCCCCTGCTGTCGAAGAAGCAACTGCTGAAGTTAAAGGCGAAGCAGAAGCTGTTGTTGAAGAGCAGGTTGACAGTTAAACGTAATATCATATTTTTTTAGAAGGGTACAAACATGGCACAAGCAAGTTATTTTCGTAGAAGAAGGTATTGCCGCTTCACTGAAGAAGGCATTGAACAAGTAGATTATAAAGATACTGCAATCTTAAAAGATTTCATCACAGATACGGGAAAGATTGTTCCTAGTCGAGTGACAGGTACTAAAGCAAAATATCAGCGTCAATTATCTACAGCGATAAAACGTGCGCGTTATATCGCATTACTACCGTACTGTGATAATCACTAAAATTTGCTAGTGTGGAAATTTGCATTTAGGTATTTTTGAAAATTAATATTTATGCATTTATCTAGGTAGTAAAAATTGCAAATATTATGGTTTAAAAGTGTGCGATTGACCGTTACATATTTTATTATATTTTAGATAAAACAAAGAGAAAATTATGGAAGTAATACTCCTTACTAAAGTTGACAACCTTGGTGATCTTGGAGACAAGGTGAAAGTGCGTCCAGGTTATGCGCGCAATTTCTTAATACCCAGTGGTAAAGCAAAGTTTGCAACGGCAGCTAACTTGGCTGAGTTTGAAGCACGTAGAGAAGAGCTTGAGAAAATTGCAGCTGAAACTAAAGCTAGTGCTGAAGCAAGAAAATCAATTCTTGATGGTGCAAAAATTAGTATCACGGCTAAATCTATCGGTGAAGGCAAGTTGTTTGGTTCTATTGGCATGGTAGATATTGTTAATGCATTAAATGAAGCGGGTAAGAATGTAGAGAAAAAGGAGGTTCGCCTGCCAGATGGTGCTTACCGGCATGCTGGTGAATATCAGGTGGGAATACATTTGCATAGTGATGTTAATGCAACCATTAACCTAGAAATCATTGGTGAAGAATAAGTTTTAGTGATGTTTTATAACGCTAATACAATGTTGTGGCTGAATTAACCACGATTGGAACAGATTTTGGGGCAACAAATACAGAAAGCCTGCGCACGCCTCCTTATTCACTAGAGGCTGAACAAGCCGTCATCGGCGGATTGATTCTCGATAACGCCACCTGGGATCAAGTGGCAGATCGAATTAATGAAATTGATTTTCATTTGTTTGATCATAGACTCATCTTCCGTACGATTAGCGAGCTCGTAGATAAGCGACAGCCATTTGATGTGCTGACGCTTTCCGATTTGCTACGTCAAAAGTCAGAGATTGCCGATACAAATATTCTCGCCTACCTCGGCACCCTTGCAAATGATACGCCTAGCGCAGCAAACATTCGTGCGTATGCCGATATCGTTCGTGAAAAATCTATTCTAAGAAAATTAGTAACTGCTGGAAATGAAATCGCATCTAGTGGTTTGTCACCTGAAGGTCGAGATGTAAACGAGCTTTTAGACGAAGCAGAGCAAAAAGTTTTTCAGATCGCTGATGACAGCACACATTCTGGCGAAGGCTTTCAAAATATAAAATCATTGTTGAAAACTACAGTAGAGCAAATCGACGAATTGTTTGAGCGTGGTGATCATATTACAGGATTAGCTACTGGCTATGATGAGTTTGATGAAAAAACAGCAGGCTTGCAAAGTGGTGAGTTAATCATTGTTGCGGGTCGTCCTTCAATGGGCAAAACTAGTTTTGCAATGAATATGGTTGAGTATGCTGCATTACGAAGTAATGCTTCGGTAGCAATTTTTAGTATGGAAATGCCAGGAAGGTCATTGACCATGCGTATGCTCTCTTCTATGGGCCGCATCGATGCACAACGAATTCGAACAGGAAAATTAACCGATGATGATTGGCCGCGACTAACTAGTGCAGTGTCTATGTTGTCTGAGTCTAATTTATTTATTGATGATTCTGCCGGACTTACTCCTACAGAATTGCGTGCACGAGCTCGAAGGTTGAAGCGCGAACATGGTTTATCTTTGATTGTTGTGGATTATTTGCAATTGATGACTGTTAGTGGATCTAACGAAAATCGTACTAATGAAATATCTGAGATATCACGTTCTCTTAAAGCTTTAGCGAAGGAGCTGGATGTTCCGGTGATTGCGCTCTCGCAATTGAATCGAAGTTTAGAGCAGCGTCAAGATAAACGCCCAGTAATGTCAGATTTGCGTGAATCAGGTGCAATTGAGCAAGATGCAGATTTAATTGTATTTATTTATCGAGACGAAGTTTATAACGAAGATTCACCAGAACAAGGCACTGCTGAAATAATAATAGCAAAGCAGCGTAATGGTCCAATTTTTAAAACTAGACTAACTTTCCTAGGTCAATACACTCGTTTCGAAAACTATGTGCCAGAAATTTATACTGGTGGTGGTATAGGTGGTGGCGAGAGTTTTAGTAGTGGAGGTAGCTTTCCTGGTGAAAAATTTACGGATAATAATCCCGGTGATGGAAGTAATATATGAAGCGTGCCGCCTTCGCGCGTATTAATTTAAGTAATTTAAAGCATAACTTTGCAATAGTTCGTAAGCTTGCGGGTGATTCTAAGGTCATGGCTGTGGTTAAAGCAGATGCTTATGGTCATGGGGTGTTGGAAATTTGCAATTGCTTAGAGGATGCGGATGCTTTTTCGGTTGCCTATGTTAATGAGGCATTGGAGCTGAGGGGAAATGGCATTAAGCAACCCATAGTAGCATTACAAGGGTTTAGTAGTGCAAATGACTTAGAGCAAGCAATTTTGCATGATATTCAAGTTGTTATTCATAATAAAGAGCAATTACATATTTTAAAAAACAGTGTAGATACACCGACTTTAGATGTGCTGCTTAAATGTGATACTGGTATGCATCGTTTAGGCTTTGCTGTTGAAGAATTTAATGATGTCCTTGTTGATGTAAAAAAATTGTTAAGTGCTAAATCTTCTATACGCCTTATGACGCATTTGGCTTGTGCCGATGATGTTGCTAATCAATTCACGCGTAAACAATTGCAGCAGTTTGATCAGCTTGTTAAAGATAATTCCTATCAGCAAAGTATCGCAAATTCAGCAGGCATATTAGCTTGGCCAGAGAGTCTGCGAGATTGGGTGCGTCCAGGTTTAGTTTTATACGGAATAAATCCTCTTTATAAACAAGATATAGATTCTTCGATAGAATTGCGGCCCGTAATGAGCTTGCATGCGCCGTTAATTGCAATTAAACATTGCAAAAAAGGTGAAAAAGTAGGGTATGGAGGAGATTTTAGTTGCCCTAATGATATGCTCATTGGCATCATAGCTATTGGTTATGCTGATGGATATCCTCGACATCTCAAAACTGCACCTAGTGTGGCCATTGGTAATAAGAAAGCTTCAATAGTAGGGCGAGTTTCAATGGATATGGTTGCGGTTAATTTGACTGATGTTGATACAAAGGTTGGTGACATTGCAGAGCTGTGGGGGGAGTTAATTTCAGTAGCCGAGGTGGCAGAACATGCTGAGACCATAAGCTATGACTTGTTGTGTGCAGCCGGTAATACTGCACATAAAATTTATATTTAATGATGGCGGTGTGATATGGAAAAAGTTTGGTTAAAGAGTTATCCAAAAGGTGTTCCTGAGTTTGCCGAGTTAGGAAAATATAACTCATTAGCACATATGTTTGATGAATGTGCTGAACGCCATAGTCATCTTCCAGCCTTTGCAAATATGGGTGCAAGTTTAAGCTACTCTGAGCTCAATATCGAAAGCTATAATTTTGCTGCTTATTTGCAAACTGAGTTAGGTTTGGTTAAAGGTGATCGTGTTGCAATTATGTTGCCCAATATATTGCAATTCCCTGTAGCCTTATATGGTGTATTGCGTGCAGGTTTAGTGGCAGTAGATGTAAATCCTTTGTATACACCTCCCGAGTTAGAGCACTACCTTACAGATTCAGGTGCTAAAGCCATTGTTATTTTAGAAAACTTTGCTGATGTGTTGGCAGAGGTGGTTGATAAAACTGCAGTAGAGAAGGTAATACTCGCGCGAGTAGGAGATATGCTTGGATTTCCTAAATCGATATTGGTCAATTTTGTACTCAAGTATGTCAAAAAGAAGATTCCAAAGTATGCGTTAGAAAACGTTATATCTTTTAACGAGGTATTGGCAACTGGCCAACAAAGGCAATTAGTTAAGCCTAAACTCACGCAAGACGATTTAGCATTTTTGCAATTTACCGGTGGTACTACCGGTTTAGCAAAAGGCGCTATGTTGTCGCATGGAAACTTATTAGCGAATGTAGCGCAGGCAGGAGCTTTTGTTGGTCCGGCGTTAGAAGAAGGAAAAGAGATCGTGATTACGGCGTTGCCGCTCTATCATATCTTTTCATTAACAGCGAACTGCTTTCTATTTACAAAAATTGGTGGCTTAAATTACCTTATCACTAATCCGCGCGATATGAAGGGGTTTGTAAAGGAGTTAAGTAACATTAAGTTTTCTGTTATTACGGGTGTTAATACGTTATTTAACGGCTTGCTAAATACTGAGGGTTTTTCTGATATAGATTTCTCGCACCTTAAGGTAACACTAGGGGGCGGCATGGCGGTTCAAGAGTCAGTTGCAAAAGAATGGCATGAAACCACAGGCTGTGTGCTTGCAGAAGCCTATGGTTTAACCGAAGCTTCGCCTGCGGTTACCATGAATCCTTGTGATCTTGAAGAATATAATGGCACTATCGGTTTACCTATTCCAAATACAGAAATATCGATTCAAGATGATGATGGAAAGCACCTTGCAGTAGAGGAGGCTGGGGAATTATGTGTACGCGGACCTCAAGTGATGCAAGGTTACTGGAATCGACCAGATGAAACTAAAAACGTATTAAGTGATGATGGTTGGTTGCGTACGGGTGATATTGCTATGGTCTCCGAAGATGGGTTTGTTCGTATCGTTGATCGTAAGAAAGATATGATATTGGTTTCAGGCTTTAATGTGTACCCAAATGAAATTGAAAATGTGGTGCAATCTATGCCGGGCGTATTGGAAGTTGCTGCAGTAGGTGTTAACGATGAAGAGTCCGGTGAAGTGGTTAAATTATTTATCGTTAAAAAAGATCCCGCACTTACTGAAAAAGATGTGTTGGGTTATTGCGAAGATCGTCTTACTCGATACAAATGGCCAAAACATATTGAATTCCGTGATGACCTACCTAAGACTAACGTTGGAAAAATTCTTCGTCGTGCGCTACGCGATGGTGGATAAGGCAAAGGGATTAAACGTCTTAAATTGTCTTTGCTTTAGAGTAATAAACTTATAAATTGACTAAAGCGCTGATTCTTTGTGAATTTAGTGTCTTATGGTTCAACACTTTTTAAAATATATCCCAGATAAATATACGGATTTTATAAAAAGTGTGACGTAATTCCGTTGATCAAA